>JAFOZC010000200.1 GCA_017391305.1 Oscillospiraceae bacterium
ACCGGTTCTACCAAGAAGGACATTAAGGTTGAAATCTGCTCCAAGTGCCACCCTTTCTATACCGGCAAGCAGAAGCTGGTTGACACCGGTGGACGTGTTGACCGTTTCAACAAGAAGTTCGGTCTGAAGTAATGAGACAAGTTCGCACCGTATCGGTGCGGACTTTTTTCATTTTTTCAGGGAGAATAAGGAGAATTTATGGAACAATTGGATCGTGTGGTTGCCGAACGTGCCATTTTGGTCGGACTCAATGCCGACTGCTTTAAGCCGGAGGAAACCGCAACTTACGAAACCTTAGATGAATTGGAAGCCCTGTTGGAAACCGCCGGCGGCACTTGTGAGGCCAAGGTTTTGCAGAATCGCAAAACGCCGGATCCCCACAGCTTCATTGGGGAGGGGAAGGCCCAAGAGGTTTGCGAGCTTCTGGAAAACACCGGGGCCAATATGGTGATTTTTGATAACGAGCTGTCCCCCTCTCAGATCAGAGCCTTGGAGGAGATCACAGGCGTGACGGTTTTGGATCGCAGTGCCTTGATCCTTGATATTTTTGCCCAGAGAGCGAAAACCGCTGAGGGACGTCTGCAGGTGGAGCTTGCACAGTATAAGTATGTGCTTCCCAGACTTTCCGGCATGGGTAAGTCTATGTCCCGTTTAGGCGGCGGCATCGGCACCAGAGGCCCCGGTGAGACCAAGCTGGAAACAGACCGACGTCATATTCGGGAACGGATCAATCGCTTGCAGGAGGAATTGGAAGCGGTGCGGAAGGTACGGGGAGTACAGAGAGAACGCCGCTTGAAGAATTCTGTCCCCGTGGTTGCCTTGGTAGGCTACACCAATGCAGGCAAATCCACCCTGCTCAACCTCTTGACCGATGCGGGGATCCCTGCCAATAACCGCTTGTTCGATACCCTCGATACCACCACACGGAAACTGCGGATCTCCGACCATTTGGAGGTTCTGCTTTCCGATACGGTTGGGTTTATTGCCAAGCTCCCACACCATCTGGTAGAGGCCTTCAAAGCAACTCTGGAGGAGCTTCAGTACGCAGACCTTCTCCTACATGTCATTGATGCATCCGACCCGGAGAGGGAGGCACATATTGCCGTGGTGGACAAGCTGATCGAGAAGCTGGCAAAGCCGGGGGTCTCGGTGCTCCGTTGCTATAATAAGGTCGATCTTCTGTCCGATCCTACGGACGTTCCTGTGGGAGACAGCGATATCAGTATTTGCGCCCGTAGCGGTTTAGGAGCACAGGGGCTTCTGTCCCGTATCGAGGAGGCTCTGACGGGGACGCTCCATCAGGCACTTTTCCTCCTGCCCTATTCCCAGGGAGGAATTTTGGAGATCCTCCACAAACAAGCTCAGGTTCTGCGTACGGACTATACTGCCGAGGGCATTGAGGTAGAGGCGGTTTGCAGTGCAGAGCTCTTTGGCCGCTACAGTGCTTATCTAAAGGAGAACGAGGGATGAAGGAGTATCGCATTCCCACCAAGGATGCTTCCGCAGAATTTATCGAACGCAGATCCCGTTTCATCGGTCATATTTTCCTGACGGAAACGGAGGAAGAGGCTCTGCAACGGATCAAGGAAATGCGGGAAAAATACTGGGATGCTACCCACAATGTATATGCTTATATCATAAAAGACGGCGCTACTCGTTTTTCCGATGACGGAGAACCGGGCGGCACTGCAGGGATGCCCGTTTTGCAGGTTTTGCAGAGAGAGGAAATGTTCAATGTGACCTGCGTGGTGACCCGTTATTTCGGAGGCATCCTCTTAGGGGCAGGCGGTCTGGTACGGGCCTATGCCCACTCAGCTAAAATCGGCTTGGATGCCGCCGGCAGATCCATAAAACGTGTTTGGTCGGGGATCTACATGCCCTGCCCCTACAATTGGTTCGAGCGGATCAAATTAGAGGTCACGGCTTTCGGTGGAATGGTACGGAATGTGGATTTCGGCATGGATGTAGAATTTGACCTCCTCCTTCCCGAAGCACAGACCCAGCCCTTCTTAGATCGGGTTTTCGACATTTCCGCAGGCACTATCGAGGGTCTTGTTACCGGTCAAGAGTACCGAGCATTTCCTATTGATTAAATTCACCTTGGAGGGATCTCATGAATATTCGGGAAGAATTGGAATGGTTGGAGCATGAGACTCTCAGTGACAGAGCTCAATTTTCCGACCGCAGTCGCGGGCGGAACAGGCCTGAGCCTGAGCCGGAATTGGATGTCCGTACCTGCTACCAGCGAGACTGTGACCGCATTCTCCACAGCAAATCCTTCCGCAGGCTGATGCATAAGACTCAGGTCTTCCTCCAACCGGAGGGGGATCATTATCGCACCCGTATGACCCATACCTTAGAGGTCTCGCGGATCGCCCGTACGGTGGCCAGAGGTCTTCGGCTCAACGAGGATCTGACCGAAGCCATTGCCTTCGGTCATGATTTGGGACACACTCCCTTCGGTCATGCAGGAGAGGTTGCACTGTCTGAGGTCATGGGTAAGCCCTTCCGCCACAACGAGCAGTCCCTCCGTGTGGTAGACGAGTTGGAGAAGGACGGTCGGGGCTTGAACCTTACCTATGAAGTCCGCATGGGCATTTTAGGCCATACCACCGGCAGTAGATTGCCGGAAACGCTGGAGGGGCAGATCGTCCGATTTGCCGATCAGATCGCCTATATCAACCACGATATCGACGATGCCATGCGTGCAGGGATCTTGAGCAATTCCGACATTCCCTCGGAGATTTCCGAGGTGCTGGGACACACCCATCGGGACAGGATCAACTCTCTGGTCACCAATCTGATCCTCCACAGCAGAGAAGCCGAGGAGCTGGGCATGGATGAGGAGGTTTTCCGTACCATGCAATCTCTTCGTGCCTTTATGTTTGAACGGGTCTATAAGAATCCTGTGGCGAAAGGGGAGGAATCCAAGGCAAGGCAGATCCTCCAGCAATTATACCAATACTATATCAAGCATCCGGAGAAGCTACCGCCGGATTTTCAACCGCAGTTGAGCTTCGAGGGCATGGAGCGGATCGTCTGTGACTATATCGCAGGCATGAGCGACAAGTACGCTATGTATAAATATGAGGAATTATTTATCCCGACCGTATGGAAGGTACGGGGATAGGAGGCGAGGAACATGGCATTTCCCCCTGCGTTTTTGGATGAATTGAATCGTCGCACTCCCATAGAGGAGCTGGTGGGGCAGTATGTCAGCCTGACCCGTCGGGGAGGGAATCTCTTCGGCCTTTGCCCCTTCCACGGGGAGAAAACGGCCTCCTTTTCCGTAGCTCCCGATAAGGGCATCTATTACTGCTTCGGCTGTCACAAGGGCGGCGGTGCCATTAATTTTATTATGGAAATCGAGGGGCTGTCCTATGCCGATGCCGTTCGCTTCCTTGCCAAGAGAGCCGGACTGGAGCTTCCCGAGGATGATCGGGACAACTCTCAGTATAAGAAAAAGGAACGTCTCTGGGCTCTGTGTAAGGAGTCTGCCCGATTCTTCCATGAACAGCTCAAAAGCCCCGGGGCCCGTGAGGTCTGGGACTATATCCATAAGCGGGGTCTGAGCCCCTCTACGGTCAAGCGCTTCGGTCTGGGCTTTGCTCCCAATGGGTGGAACAATCTCATGGATGCCATGACCGCAAAGGGCTTCACAAAATCCGAGCTTTTAGAGGCAGGCCTTGTTTTACAGCATAAGGAAAAGGGTACATTCTATGACCGCTTCCGCAACCGCCTGATGTTTCCCATCATTGATGTCCGTGGGAATGTCATCGGCTTTGGCGGCCGTGTGATGGATGATTCCACCCCCAAGTATCTCAATTCCCCTGAGACCCTGATCTTTAACAAGCGACGTAATCTCTTTGCTTTGAATGTGGTAAAGAAGAGCAAAAGTGACTGCATCATCCTTACCGAGGGCTATATGGATGCCATTGCCCTGCACCAGTACGGCTTTGACTGTGCCGTGGCCTCTCTGGGTACGTCTCTGACACAGGAGCATGCAGATCTGTTGAGTAAATATACAAATGAGGTGGTGCTGACCTATGACGGAGATCAGGCAGGTCAGAATGCTACCCAACGGGCTATCCCCATGCTGGAAAAAACCGGTCTCAGGGTCAAGATCCTGAGAATGCAGGGGGCAAAGGATCCCGACGAATTCCTGAAGAAATTCGGTGCAGACCGCTTTAAGCTCCTCCTGCAGGGCTGTGAGAATCAGGCAGAGTACCGACTGATGTCCCTGCAAAAGCAGTACGACCTGAACATTGACGAGCAGAAGGTAGAGTTTGCCAAGAAGGCTGCGGAGCTGATCTCCACCTACTCCACTGCGGTGGAACGGGAAATTTATGGCATCAAGGCCGCAGAAATGGCAAAGCTCACGCCGGAGGTCATGAGTCTGGAGATCAAGAAGGCCTTCAAGCGCCGTATGGCTATAGAAAGGAAAGTCCAAGAGAAGAAGGAACTGGAGCTTTCCGCCGCCCGACAGCCCAGAAGTCGGGATATTCGCTATGACAATTTACGCTCTGCTATGGCAGAGGAAACTCTGATCCGTATGCTACAGCGAGATCCCTCTCTCTTTGCCAGAGGGGAGAAGCTACAGCAGGGATATTTTTCCGTACCCATGTTTGGAAAGATCTTTGATATTTGGAGGAACTGTTGGAGACAGGATCTGCCCTTGCAGACCGGCTCTCTTGCAGAGGTTTTGAATGCTTCGGAAATGGCCCATCTCAGCGGCCTTTTGCAAAAGGCGGACACTCCCGTGGTGGAGGAGGCCTTTGATGACTGCGTAAGGATCATTGCCGAGGAAGGAAGAGAACCCGAAGACCTGCGGGCTATGCAGGAACGTCTGAAAAGGAAGAAAGGATACGGAGGGAATTAAAAATGGATACGAGACAGAAAAACGGTGTACAGCAGCTTTTAGAAAATCTGACCGCAAAGGCAGGGGAGAGCAAGCTTCTTTCTACCGCCGATCTGATCCTTGGCTTGGAGGGGATCGGGGCAGATGATGCTCAGACAGATTACCTTTACAAAGGCCTGGAGCAAGCGGGCATCCGCATCGATGCTACATCTATTGTTGACATTCTTTCAGCAGAGGCTGAGCCCGATGCCGAGGAGCTGGGGGATCTGGAGGAAGAGACGGTTCTGGATCCTGAGGAAATCAGTGAGGGGCTGGACATTCATGACCCTGTCCGTATGTATTTAAGAGAAATTGGCAGTATTCCCATGCTGGATCCCGCAGAGGAGCAGTACCTTGCCCAGCGGATGAAGCAGGGGGACGAGGCCGCCTACCATAGCATGATCGAGAGCAATCTTCGCTTGGTGGTTTCCATTGCCAAGCGCTACCTTGGCAGAGGGATGTCCTTCCTTGACCTGATTCAGGAGGGCAATATCGGCCTTATCAAAGCTGTGAAAAAATTTGATCCGGAAAAGGGATTTAAGTTCTCCACCTATGCCACTTGGTGGATCCGTCAGGGGATCTCCCGTTCCATAGCCGACCACAGTCGTACCATCCGCATTCCCGTTCACATGGTCGATCACATGAACCGTGTGACCCGTACGGTCTACAGCCTGACTCAGGAGCTGGGCAGAGAGCCCTCTACCGCAGAGGTGGCACAGACTCTCGGCTTGAGTGTAGAGCGTGTGGCAGAGCTGATGCAGATGGCTATGGAGCCTATCTCTATGCAGACCCCTGTGGGAGATGAGGAGGAGACCAACTTGGGAGATTTCATCCGCGCAGAGGAGAGCTCCGAGCCTGCCAAGGTAGTAGACCGCAGACTCATGCGAGAGGAGATCGACCGTATGCTCAAGAGCCTTTCTCCCAGAGCGGAGCTGATCCTCCGCATGCGTTACGGCATGGAGGACGGCAACATTTACACCTTGGAAGAGATCGGTGAGCGCCTGGGTGTGACACGGGAAAGAGTCCGTCAAATCGAGGCGAAAACCCTCCGCCAGCTCAGAATTCGCTCTTTTTCCAAAAAATTTCGGCTCTATTGGGAAGAAAATTAAAAAATGTACTTGACATCTGCCAAAAAATCCGTATGATAGTAGAGGAAACAAAAGCGAAGGAGATACATATATGCTCAACAAGATTATTTCCTACCTGTCCCAGCAACTGGACATCTCTCCCGACAGCATGGATGCCAATACCACCTTTGAGAGCCTGAATCTGGACTCTCTGGATATGGCTGAGATGATCATCGATATGGAAGAGGAAGTCGGTGTAGATTTCGAGATCGACGGTGAGCTCCGTCTGGAGACCATTGGCGAGCTGGCTGATTATATCGAGGACAAGCTGGGCTGATTTCGGCCTCTTTCCGGTTTTCCTTCTTTGACACAGAATAAGGGAAGCCCTTTCAGGAAACAATTCTACAATGAATACAGACTTCGACCTATGACAAGGTCGCACTAGTTGGGGAGATAGCGGTGCCCTGTAACCTGCAATCCGCTACAGCAGGAATGAATTCCCGTATGAGGGGCTGTACTGTATCGTCTGTCCCGGCAAGTGGTGTTGAGGAATCGGTCTCACGCAACGGGCCCCCGTGAACCATGTCAGGCGGGGAACCGAGCAGCATTAAGCGGACCGGTTCGTGTGCCGTGAGCCAGCCGTTTCTGAGCTAACTACCGGGGAAACGGGTATATTGCCGTTTCAGGTACGGGTGTGCGATCTTGTCATAGGCCGAAGTCTTTTTCTTCCGAAAATCCGTGCTTTTCAGTGCTTCCGTAGGATACCCTGAAAAGCACGGATTTTTTTATCCCAACCATTGCTTTTTATACGCAAATCGTATATAATACTAAGGATAGCATGAAAGGAGGTATGGCACATGTATCAGGCTCTATATCGGAAATACCGTCCTCAGACCTTTGATGATGTGGTGGGACAGCTTAGCATTACACAGACCTTGAAGAATCAGCTTATGAATGGCCGAATGAGCCATGCCTATTTGTTCACAGGTACCCGCGGTACCGGCAAGACTACCTGTGCCAAGATCCTGTCTAAGGCGGTGAACTGCCTGTCTCCCGTGGACGGCAATCCCTGCAACTGCTGCTCTGCATGCAGGAGTATCGATGCAGGGGCTTGTATTGACGTGCTGGAGATCGACGCCGCCTCCAATAACGGTGTCGACAATGTCCGTACCCTTCGGGATGATGCCGTTTACCTCCCGGCAGAGGTGAAGAAGCGTGTGTATATCATTGACGAGGTTCACATGCTTTCTATGAGTGCCTTTAATGCTTTGCTGAAAATCATCGAGGAGCCTCCGGAGCATCTTCTCTTCATTTTGGCAACCACAGAGCTTCATAAGGTTCCCGTGACCATTCTGTCTCGTTGTCAGCGCTTCTCTTTCCGACGGATCTTGCCGGAGGATATTGTGGACAGGCTCAATTATATTGCATATTCCGAGCACATCGATCTGGACTCCGAGGCGGCTGCTTTCTTAGCCCGTTTGGCAGACGGCGGTCTGCGTGATGCAGTGAGCCTCCTTGACCAGTGTGCCTCTGCGGCCTCCTCCACGGTGACTACCGATGAGGTCTGCCGTATCCTTGGTTTGGCAGGGACACGTCAGACCGCACAGATGCTAAGGGCTGTGGCAGAGCATAATACGGCCTCTGTGTTGGAGCTGTTTTCTCAGCAGTATGGGGAAGGAAAGGATCTGTCTGCCATGCTGGATGAGCTTTGTACCGTTTCCAGAGACCTGCTCCTTCTCAGATCAATGCCCGGTAACTCCTCTATGATCTCCGGTATCTGTACACAGAAGGAGCTTAACGAGCTTGTGAAGCTCTTTTCCCCCGGTGAGCTTCTGCGAATGACCTCCATTCTTCGGGATACGGTCAACGGCTTCCATTCCAGCGCCAACCGTCGCATCGATGCAGAGCTGTGCCTTATTCGCCTCTGTGAACCGGAGGCAGAGCTGGATGCCTCTGCTCTCAATGCCCGACTGACCCGTTTGGAGAATAAGATCGCCAGCGGCATCGTTACTGCCCTACCGACAGGGCAAGCTCCGGCTTCCGACTCTGAGGGAAAGAACCCCTCGGAAGAGCCTAAGACAGAGGCGGTGGCAGCGCAAGCCACGGATAAAGCCCAAGCCCCCGTAGACCAAGCGCCTCCCGGCTTCTGGCCTCGCTTGGTGGAACAGCTTCGTACCCAGCTCCGTCCCCCTGCGGTAGGCATGTTTGTGGTGCATGATAATGCCCCTGTCATTGGCAGGATCCGCAGCGGTTTCCTGGAAGTGGAAACTGCCCACCTCTTCGCCTATGAGCAGATCAACAAACCCAATGTCCTGCAAACCGTCCGGGAATGTGCCTCCGGCATCCTGGGCAGACCCATAAACGTCCGTGTGGTCAAAGCAGGACAAAGTCCCGTAAACAACGTCAATTTCGACCGTCTGGTACAATTCGCAATGGATAACCCGGACACGGTAGAGCTTATATAAAATTATTTTAAAGGAGAATACAAACTATGGCAAAAGGCGGATTTCGTCCCGGTATGGGCGGCGGTGTGAACATGAATATGATCAAGCAGGCCCAGAAGATGCAGCAGGATATGCTGAAAATGCAGGAAGAACTGGAGAACAAGGAATACGAGGCCAGCACAGGTGGCGGTATGGTCACAGCCCGTGTCAACGGAAAGCATGAGGTTCTGAACCTGACCATCAACCCCGAAGCGGTAGATCCCGATGATGTAGAGATGCTCCAGGATATGATCGTTGGTGCTGTCAACGAGGCTATGCGTAAGGCCGATGCAGAGGCAACGCAGAATATGAGCCGCTTCACCGGCGGTCTGAACCTGAACGGTCTGTTCTGATGAGAGTTTTTCCTGTAGCCTTAGAACGGCTGACAGAGCAGTTTGCACGGCTTCCCGGCATTGGGGGAAAGACGGCACAGAGATTGGCCTTTCATATTCTCAGCCTTCCTCCGGAGCAGGCAGAGGAATTTGCCGCATCTATTTTGGAGGCAAAGAAAACCGTCCACCTATGCCCCGTGTGCCAGAATCTGACGGACAGAGACATTTGCCCCCTCTGTGATGATGATACCCGTGACCGTGGGGTGATCTGTGTGGTTGCAGAGCCCAAGGATGTGATCGCTATGGAGCGAGCAAGAGAATTCCGTGGGCTTTACCACGTTCTTCACGGTGTGATCTCTCCCCTGAATCACATTGGTCCCGATGATATCCGCATTCGGGAGCTACTGACCCGTGTGGGCAGGGAAGAGGTGCGGGAGGTCATTATGGCCACCAATCCGGATACGGAGGGGGAGGCTACGGCGATGTACATTTCCAGACTGCTCCGCCCCTTAGAGGTTCGTGTCACCAGACTTGCCCACGGCATCCCTGTGGGAAGTCAGCTGGAATTTGCGGATGAAGTAACCCTTCTCCGCGCCCTTCAGGGTCGCAGAGATATCTGAGCCCTTCTCGACCCACCATAGATTACCGCTTGTCCCGAGATCTACGGACAAGCGGTATATTTTTATGGGGAAATTTCAAGGAATTTACAAAAAAGCATTGCGGTTTGTCTGTTTTTGTAGTAGAATAGATAGAAGACACTTTATATCATTCCCTGTCATACAATGGCATGGGGGGATGAATATGATATTGACTTTGATTTTGTTATTTCTTAGCCTTTGTGCCATAGGTCTGGTGCTGTGGGGGATCTGCGAGGGGCTTTTGTCCTGGAGTCCTCAGTGCGTGTACCATATCATTCCTCTGGAGGGGAATGGGCCACAGGTGGAGCAGACCCTACGTAGCTCTTTGCGGAGCTTGAAGGGGCGGCTGTACTTTGTGGATTGCGGCCTTGGGGCAGAGGGACAGATGACGGCAGAGCTTTTACTGCGGGGAAGAGACAGTGCGATCCTTTGCTCCCGTGAGCAGCTGCCGGAGTATCTGAGATGGGAGAATAAGATTGGATCAGGAACTGATTAACGGCACCATAGCCTCGGTAGTATTTCAGAATTATGAGAACGCTTATGCGGTCATTAAACTCAATAGCGAGGAGCATGGACTCATTACCGTGGTAGGCACGATTCCTTTGCCTTGCATCGGAGAGCGTCTGATGGTCACGGGGAAATGGGCTGTTCACAGCTCCTACGGCAAACAGTTCGAGGCAGAGTTCCTGGACCGTATGCTCCCGGATACCACGGAGGAGATCCTCAGCTATTTGGCCTCCCGTGCCGTGAAGGGGATCGGACCAAAGACCGCCAAAAAAATTGTTGACGAATTCGGTGCGGATGCTCTGGTGATCTTGGATACCCAGCCGGAGCTTCTGTCCCGAATCAGTGGCATTTCTCCGGAAAAGGCTTTGTATATCGGTGAGAATTACCGCAAGCAGATCGGTGTTCGCAGATTGATCGAATTCATGACCGCCAATCATCTGCCGGCAGAGATCGCCGTACGGATCTATCGCATTTACGGTGAGGAATCTATGGAGCATATCCGTAGCAATCCCTATCTCATTGCCCAACCGCAGTTCGGTGGAGATTTCTCCACAACGGATATGCTGGCTTTAGAGCTTGGATTGCGGATGACAGATCCCAGACGGGTAGACGCCGGAGTGCTCTTTGTTCTTCGGCATAATCTGAACAACGGTCACAGCTTCCTGCCTGTGGACAAGCTGGCGGCGGCTACGGCCGCCATCCTGACCTTGGAGGTTCTTCCGGTTTATGAGGCCATAGACAGGCTTCTGGAGCTGGGACAGCTTGCGGCAGATACGGTCTATGATGTTTCTGCCATTTATCTGCCGGAGTTCTGTATGGCAGAGGAAGAGATCACCGAGAGGATCTTGGCCATGAGCCGTGAGCCCCACGGCAGTCTTCCCGGGGCAGAGCGTTTTTTGGAAAGAATAGAGAAAAAGAACGGCATCCGCTATGCCGAGCTTCAGAAGCAGGCTATCCTTGCCGCCGCAGAGCAGAGGATCATGATCCTCACCGGCGGACCCGGTACAGGTAAGACCACCACCTTGGCAGGGATCCTGTCTATGTTTGAACTGTTGGGACGGAAGACCCTCTTGGCCGCTCCTACCGGACGGGCGGCAAAGCGCCTGTCGGAGCTGACGGGTTGCGAGGCCTCCACCATTCACCGCCTGTTAGAGGCGCAGATCTCCCCGGAGACGGGAGAGATGTACTTTGCCAAGGATGAGGCAGACCCCCTGCACTGCGATGCGCTGATCATTGATGAGATGTCTATGGTAGACCTTCGGCTGATGCACAGCCTTCTGTGCGCCCTGCCGGAGCACTGTACTTTGATTCTGGTCGGTGACCCGGATCAGCTTCCCAGTGTGGGTGCGGGGAATGTCTTTGCCGATCTGATCCGTTGCCGGCGGATCAAGACCATTGCTCTGACGGAGATCTTCAGACAGGCACGTGAGAGCTTGATCGTTATGAATGCCCACGCTGTCAATCAGGGACAGCTACCGATCCTAAACGACGCCAAGGGTGATTTCTTCTTCATGAAGCGCTTACGCTCCGAGGCGGTTCTGCAGACTGTGGCACAGCTTTGCTCCTCCCGACTGCCTGCCTATCTCAAGGGCTCCTTTGCAGATGTTCAGGTCATTTCTCCCGCCAGGAAGGGAGAGACCGGCACTATGAACCTCAACCGTATTCTACAGGGGGTCTTGAATCCCTCTTCTCAGGAGAAGGCAGAGGTTTTCAGCGGTGATCGCTGTTTCCGGGAAGGAGATCGGGTCATGCAGATCCGTAACAATTATGACCTCCATTGGCGTCGCAGCGACGGAAGTGAGGGAATGGGCATCTTCAACGGAGACTGCGGTGTTGTTGATAAGATCGACAGACAGAACAACTTGATCCGTATTTTCTTTGATGACCGTGAGGTGGACTATGACATGGATCTGTTGTCTGAGCTGGAGCTGGCCTATGCCATCACTGCCCATAAAAGTCAGGGCTGTGAGTATCGGGCGGTGGTTTTCGTTGCCCTCGATGCTCCTGTGAAGCTCCTGACCAGAGGAGTGCTATACACAGCCATGACCCGTGCCAAGGAGCTGATGGTGGTAGTGGGCAATGAGAATATGATCGCAGAGATGACCATGAATAACCACAGGAATAAGCGCTACAGCGGTCTTCGCTTCCGCTTGAAGGAAGGCACATGAGCAAGATCCTGCAGTGGCTTTTGGATCTCCTTTATCCCCGTAAATGTGTCCTTTGTACAGGGCTTTTGGAGAAGGATAGGGTCTACCTTTGTGATAAATGCCGCAAGGATACAGAGAAGGTAAAGGGGAAAATTCACCGCGGCAGTTTTTTCACCCATTGTATCAGCGTATACTATTATGAGAAGGATGTTTCCTCCGCCGTGAAGCGTTTGAAATTCGGTGGAAAAGCCCATTATGCCCTATGCTTCGGCGCACTGATCGCAGAACGTCTGGCAGAGGAGGGAACGACCTGCGAGGCGGTGACCTGGGTTCCTGTCAGCGCCGCAAGGAAACGTGCAAGAGGCTATGATCAGGCATATCTGATCGCCAAAGCGGTGGCAGAGTGCATGGGTCTACCCTTGCTCAAAAGCTTGAAAAAGATCAGACATAATCCCCCACAGGCCAGAGAAAAGGATTCCGCCTCCAGACGGGCCAATGTACTCAATGCCTATGCTTCCGTGAATCCCGATGCAATCAGGGGAAAGAAGCTCCTTTTGGTGGATGATGTGATAACCAGTGGTGCGACCCTCAGTGAGTGTTGCAGAATATTAAAAATGGCAGGGGCAGAGAGCCTGTATTGTGCTACCTTCGCCGCCGCCAGAGAATAGCAGGTGACAGTATGATTATTTATTCCAAGGATATCGGTGTGGATTTAGGCACCTCTAATGTTTTGATTTATCAGCAGGGCAAGGGCATTGTGCTCAGAGAGCCCTCTGTGGTTGCTATGGATCGGAATACCGGCAGAGTTCTGAAGGTCGGCGCTGAGGCTCGTAACATGCTTGGCAGAACCCCGGGACATATTACTGCCGTTCACCCCCTGACGGACGGTGCGATTTCCGACTATGAGCTGACTGCGGCCATGCTGTCGGAAATGGTCAAGCGTGTGGTCAAGGGCGCCATCATTAAGCCCCGTGTGGTCATCAGCATCCCCAGCGGAGTTACGGAGGTCGAGGAGCGTGCCGTGATCCAAGCCGCTATGGAGGCAGGTGCCAGACGTGTCTACCTTATCGAAGAGGTACGTGCTGCGGCCTTGGGCGCTCGGATCAACATGGATGACCCGGAGGGACACATGGTGGTGGATATCGGTGGCGGCACCACAGATATCGGCATCCTGTCCATGAATGAGGTAGTATATTCCGCTTCCCTGAAGGTAGCGGGTATGAGCTTTGATGAGGCGATCATCCGTTATGTCCGCAAGACCTTCGGTGTGTCGATCGGGGAGAATACCGCTGAGGAGATCAAGCTTTCCATTGGCTGTGTAAAGGAACGCTCCACCCGTCGGAACATGATCGTCATGGGCAGAGACATTCGTACGGGACTTGCCAAGGAGATCGACCTGCATTCCGATCATATTTACGAGGCGCTCCGCCGTCCTGCCAGACAGATCATAGAGAAGATCGTGGATGTTCTGGACTGCGTCACTCCCGAGCTGGCCGCCGATGTGATCCGCAACGGTGTCATTCTCACCGGTGGCAGTGGACAGATCTGGGGCATGGATCAGCTCATTGCGGACAGACTGCAGACCACCTGCACCCTTGCAGACGATGCGGATTTCTGTGTCGCCTACGGCTGTGGCAAGAGTCTGGAATGGATGAATCATATGACCGAAGGCCCTATCAATATTTCCAGAAGAAGAAAAATGCAGGGATATTGATGCCTCTGTAAGAGATAGAAATAGAAGGAGGAAATTCTATGAGTGATATGAAGAAGCGGGATCCTCTGCAGTATGATTTTGATGAGCAGTGGGATGTGGAGCAGGCTTTGTTCGGAAGAACTTCAACAGGTTCTGCAAAAAACAGCTTCCCTTTAGATAACGATGTAGACGTTTTTGTATCCGTGATGCATGCTCATAACGGAAGCAATGCCGATCAAGCACGGACAAGCGCCGAAGACTCCCGGAAGAAAGAGCCACAGAAACGTCCTCAGGGCAGAACAGCCCAAAGCGCAGCCGTGGCCTCACGGAGTCGACCTGTTGCTACCAAGAAGCGCAAGACGAAGAAGAGAAAGGTCAACTATAAGGGTTTGGCTATCTTGGCCGCTATGGCGCTGACAGCCGTTTTGATCCTCTATCTGATCATCAGCTTCTTTGTCTGGGTGCTTTCTCCCGGGGACAGCCTTCCGGAAGAAGCCACCGAGCAGACCTCCAGCTCCGAGACAGAACCCACCACCACGGTGGATTATGATGCCATTGCCCGTGAGCTGGTAGAAGAGGCGGATATTCAGGCGGCCATGTATGACTACGATGCCGCCATTGCTACCATTAAGTCCTTCGGCAATAACTGGGCTCAGCGGGCGGAGCTTTCTGCGGCAAAGCAGAAGTACGAACAGCTGAAGACACAGGCTGTTCGTTGGGAGGATACTACCACCATTCCCCACATCTTCTTCCACAGCCTTATTGCAGACAATGCAAGAGCCTTTGACGGGCAGTATACCGAGGATGGCTATAATCAGTATATGACCACCATTCCGGAATTTGAAGCCATGCTGGAGGAAATGTATGCCCGTGGCTATGTTCTGGTGAAGATCCACGACATTGCCAAGCTCACCAAGGATGAGAACGGCAACGAGGTCTACCGTCAGGGAGATATCTATCTGCCGGAGGGGAAGAAGCCCATCGTCATGTCTCAGGATGATGTGAATTACTATGAGTATATGGTAGATTCCGACGGTGACCACCTGCCCGATGCAGGAGGAGACGGCTTTGCCAGTAAGCTTGTGGTAGATGCAAGCGGCAATATTACCTGCGAATACGTTACCGCCGAGGGACAGACTGTCTATGGAGACTATGATCTGGTTCCCATTGTGGAGCGTTTTGTCAAGGAACATCCCGATTTTTCTTACAGAGGCGCCAAGGCTATTGTAGGTATTACCGGCTATGAGGGTGTCTATGGCTACCGTACCGACAAGGATGGCAAGGAACGCTTGACTCCCGAAGAATTCCAGAAGGAAGTTGACGGAGCAAAGGCTGTTACCGCATGGCTGTTGGAAAATGGCTTCGAGATCGCCAGCCACAGCTACGGACACCCTGCCTACGGCAACATTAGCAATGAGAAGTTAGCTACCGACGTACAGCGTTGGGAAGAAGAGGTACAGCCTGTGGTAGGAGACACGGATATCATTCTCTATCCCTTTGGCTCCGACATTGCAGGCATCGGTAAATACTCCGGTGCAAAATACGACTCCATGTATGCGGCAGGCTACCGTTTCTTCTGTAATGTAGACTCCTCTGATTATTGGGTACAGATCCGTGATAAGTATGTCCGTCAGGGCAGAAGAAATCTGGACGGCTACCGCCTGTGGTACAATCCCGGCATGCTGGATGACCTCTTCGATGCCGAGGCTGTCTTTGACCCCGACCGTCCCACCCCTGTACCTCCTCTCTAAGCAACGCAATCGCCCTGCTGCCGGCGACCCCAGCAGCAGGGTGTTTTACAGACCCATACTCACAACAGGAGGAAGCTTTCGTGGCAAGAAATTACGGAAAAAAGAACAGAAATCACGGCCCGAAGAAACTGCTTCTAACATATGAATTATTGGCTTTGCCCAAGGAGGGAAGTGATACCCCATGATCGCACGAGTAGAATCTCTTGGATTAAACGGAATAGATGGCTACCCCGTGTTGGTGGAATGCTTTATTTCCAACGGTCTTCCCGGATTTGAGATCGTAGGTCTTCCCGATGCGGCGGTGAAGGAATCGCGGGAACGTGTACGGGCCGCCATTAAGACCAGCGGTTTCAAATTTCCGGTTGGCAGGATCACTTTGAATCTTGCCCCTGCAGATACCAAGAAAAGCGGTACGGTTTACGACTTGCCCATTCTTCTGGGCATCCTTGCGGCAGGCGGTGTCTGCCGACTTCCCAAGGAACGCTGTGCCTTTTTAGGGGAGCTGAGTCTGGAAGGCAAGCTCCGCCCTGTTCGCGGTATGCTGTCCATGGCCATTGCCGCACAGAAGGCCGGATTTCAAATTCTCTTCGTTCCTGCGGAAAATGCCAGAGAAGCAACTCTTGCAGGAGATATCCGTGTGATCGGTATCTCCGATGTGACACAGCTGATCTCTGCTCTCCGTGGAGAATCCACCCTCCCATACACGGAGCCCTGGACACCTGACCTCAGTATTCGCAGTCTCCCGGATTTCGCCAACGTGAAGGGACAGGCTCTTGCCAAGCGAGCACTGGAGATCGCCGCAGCGGGCTCTCATAACGTACTGCTCATTGGCCCTCCCGGCTCAGGAAAGAGCATGCTTGCCAAGAGACTACCATCTATCCTTCCGGATATGACCAAGGAAGAGACCTTGGAGGTCACGCAGATCCACTCCATTATGGGGCTCTTGTCTGCCGATTCTCCCATTGTGAGCCATAGACCCTTCCGTTCCCCCCACCATACCATTTCCTCCGCAGGTCTCTCCGGTGGTGGAACGATTCCCAAGCCCGGTGAGATTTCTTTGGCCCATAAGGGTGTCCTCTTCCTGGACGAGCTTCCCGAATTCAAGAAGGAAACCTTGGAGGTCATGCGACAGCCCTTGGAGGACGGTGTGGTGACGATTTCCAGAGCCTCCGCATCCGTCAGCTACCCCAGCCGTTTCCAACTGATCTGCGCCATGAATCCTTGTCGCTGTGGTTGGTACGGACATCCCTCCGGCCGCTGTATTTGCTCTGAGCAATCTGTTCGTCAGTATCACAGCCGCATTTCCGGGCCTTTGCTGGATCGCATTGACCTGATCATTGAGGTTCCCTCTTTAGATTTCGGAGAATTACGGGTAGACTATCTGTCGGAAAGCTCCGCAGACATTAAGGCTCGTGTAGAGGCAGCCAGAAGCATTCAAAGACAGCGTTTTGAAAATACCGACTGTAGCTGTAATGCTCACATGCAGACGGAAGAGCTGCGGCAATTTTGCGCTCTTTCCGATCCTTGTGCGGATCTGGTCAAGGGTGCCTTTGAAGCTTTTGGCCTGACCGCCCGAAGCTATGACCGCATCCGCAAGGTAGCCCGTACCATTGCGGACTTAGACCAAAGTATAGAAATTCAGCCTCAGCATATTGCCGAGGCAGTACAATACAGATCATATCAATTCACACAAAGGTAGGAGAAATACTTATGAATGAAGTTTTCCTGTTAAAGTTAGGGGAGATCGTCCTGAAGGGCGGCAACCGTTTCCAGTTTGAAAATCGTCTGAAGACCAACATTTCCCGTCGTATGCGTCCCTTCGGAGAATTCCGTGTTTCTATTGTGCAATCCACGGTTTATGTAGAGCCGGAGAATGAAAATTGCGATTTGGACGGTGCATGGGATGCCTGTCATTATATTTTCGGTGTGGTCAGCCTCTGCCGTTGCCGTCCCTGTGACAAGGATCTGGATAAGATCTTCGAGACAGCCATGCTCTATCTGGGAGATGACCTTCGTTCCGTTCGCTCCTTCAAGGTGGAGTCTAAGCGCTCCGATAAGCGTTTCCCCCTGACCTCCATCGGTATTTCTCAGGATATCGGCGGAAGGCTGGCGGAAGCTATCCCCGAATTGGAGGTTGATGTCCACAACCCCGATTACACCGTCTATGTGGAAGTCCGTGACCGTGCGGCCTATGTTCACGGCCCTGCAGATCCCGGTGCAGGCGGCCTGCCTACCGGCGTAGGCGGTCGTGCGATGGTTCTGCTCTCCGGCGGTATCGATTCTCCCGTTGCAGGCTATATGATCGCCAAGCGCGGTGTGGAGTTGGAATGTGTACACTTCTTCTCCTATCCCTATACCAGCGAGCTTGCCAAGGATAAGGTTTTGGAGCTTGCCCGTCTTATGACCCGTTATTGCGGCAGAATGACCGTCAATATTGTTGGTTTTACGGAAATTCAGGAAGCCATCCGTGACAACTGCCCCGAGGAATTTTTCACCCTTATTATGCGTCGCTTTATGATGAAGATTTCCGAGCGCATTGCCCGTGACCACGGCTGTGAGGCTCTGGTTACAGGGGAAAATCTGGGTCAGGTAGCTTCCCAGACCATGCAGGCTATGGCAGTCACCGGTGCCGCCACCACCCTTCCCATCTTCCAGCCCCTTATCGGTATGGATAAGGAAGAGATCGTTACCATTGCCCGTAAGATCGGCACGATGGAGACCTCCATCCTGCCTTACGAGGACTGTTGCACCGTCTTTACCCCCAGACATCCCAAGACCAAGCCCACCATTGCACAGGTGGACAAGGCTTGCGAAAAGCTGGACTTCGATGCCCTCATTGAAAGAGCTCTGCAGAATACGGAGCTTGTAAAGGTACGCTACAATGGATGAAGCCTATGGAGTCATAAGCCTTCTTGCAGAGCAGAATAAGACCCTCGTCACCGCAGAAAGCTGTACAGGAGGTCTTTTGGGAGCGCTTCTGACAGAGGTTCCCGGTGCTTCCAAGGTTTATCTCGGCGGTATCATTTCCTATGCCTATGCTCTAAAGGAGCAGTGTCTCGGTGTCTCCCATGATTTGCTGGAAGAAAAGGGGGCGATCTGCCCGGAAGTGGCAGTGCAAATGGCGCAGGGCGCAAGACAGCGACTCCAAGCAGACTTCGCTCTTTCCGTCACCGGCAACGCAGGTCCCGGTACAGACCCACTGAATCCGAATGTAGGAGAAATTTACATTGCCTGTTCCCACAAAGGTGGAACACAGGTAAAGGGACTTGATTTACGGGGAAATCGGCAGGAAAACCGTGAAACAGCGTGTAAAGAGTGCTTGTCCTTACTATTTGATGCATTGCGTGTGATAGAGAAAGGAGAAATCTGATATGAAACCTTTGTTAGGTATTGACTGTACCCTGAACAGGAAGAACTATATAATGAATATTGAATCCCTTGACCCCCAAAGCCCCAATCAAGCCTTGAAGGAGTCACTGGATGCAACGATGAATGAGGCAGAGGCTACGAACGAAAGAGCCAAGCTCCCCGGATATCTGAGATTCTTGCAATACATCACAGGTGCAGGTGCTTTTGTGATTTTTGCAGGCATTGTCAGAGGGCTTGTGGATTCCGATGGGCTTTCTATTGGGAAGACCTATGGAAATAATGCAAAGGGTCTGTTTTGGATCTGTGGCGGATGCTTCCTCCTTTGGGCAGTATTGAGATTTCTTGCCGCTCGGAAGGCGAAAATGGTTTTTAATCAGGAAGAGACGGTTGTTGTGGAATCCCGATTGAAATCTGCAGAGACTCAGATCTACCTTGATCTCGGTGTTCCTGCTAATGCCCCCGATGTGGATCTGCTGATGTATCGCTATGTCAATAAGAAAGGGAAAATCAAACCTCTTATGATCCCCGGCGCCAATACCCCCTATCTTCCCGCAAGCTTCAAGGTGTATGCCCAGGAAGATAAGCTGTATTTTGCGAATCTGGAGATGAAGCTGGCGCTCCCGCTCTCTGCAATGAAGCAGATCCGCAAGATCGACAAGAAAATTGCAGTGCTCAGTTGGATCAAGGACGTTTCTCCCAAGGACGAACCCTATGCCCAATACAAGATCAAGGAAGGTCAAGGCATGGTATACTACAAGCCCTATTATGAGCTTTCCTTTATGGCAAAGGGAGAAGAATGGACAGTGATGTTCCCCTGCTACGAGCTGTCTGTTATGGAGGCTGCAACAGGTCTGCATGTCAGCGCAGAATGACAGCGGAATTGCATGATCTTCCAATCATACCCCGGATTCTGTGATATTTATTGTATAATGTTTATGATTTGATTGACTTTTTTCGGAAAGAATGATATCATATACCTATGAACTCAATCTGATTGAGAAATTGAATGGAGGAATCGTAATGTCCAAGAAAACCACCCGTCTCTTTGGCAAGCTGTTTTGCCTGATGCTGGTTCTGATCACTCTGGTCTCCTGCATCGCACCGGCTTCTGCCGCTACACCTCAGTCCACCAAGAGTGCCAAGGCTACTCTGGCCTTCACTCTGAAGGGTCTGCCTCTGGGTCGTGCTGTACAGAACTTCTACATGGGTTCTACCTATATCTACATCACCCAGAGAGTTGACGCTACCACCTATGTCTCCCGTCTGAAGATGGACAAGACCAAGAAGATCGCTACCTATGTCGATCGCATGACCTTCACCAACTGCGGTCACGGTCAGAGCCTTGACATGTACACCTACAACGGTGTGAACTACATGTACATGGGCTGTAAGGCAGACACTGTCAGCGGCTACAATTGGTCTCTCCAGATCGCCCGTATCAAGTACGAGGCCGGCAAGACCTATAACTACACCCAGCTTCGCCGTTTCTCCTACATGAACTACGCCAACGGCACTGCTTTCCGCATGGGCGACACTTACCGTGTTGCTGCTGCTGTTTGCGGCGATACCACCATCTTCCGCATCCAGACCAAGAACAGCTCCAAGGTTTATTACTCCGCTTACAACACCACTTCCCTGAATAAGCTCCTGGATAAGACCGAGAGCGTGGATATGCGTACCTCCGGTGCTAAGAAGGCTCACCTGTGGCTGAACACCCAGTCCGGCAGCTCTATCATCCGTCCCAACGATTCTTTCCAGGGTATCG
Source organism: Oscillospiraceae bacterium (assembly GCA_017391305.1). GTDB lineage: Bacteria > Bacillota > Clostridia > Oscillospirales > Oscillospiraceae > JAZOXB01. The sequence goes on from JAFOZC010000200.1 coordinate 20,650, forward strand.
ACTTCTTCTCCAAGGCTCGCATCTATCTCTCCGGCGGCGCTCACGGCGAGACCCCCCAGATCGCAAAGATCAACAGCTCCGGCACCTATAAGAAGCTGGTCAAGGTCAGCAATGTTGGCAAGCTGGAGATCGAGGGCATTCAGTGCAAGGACAGCAAGGTCTATTTCCTCATCGTCCCCGGCACCACCGTAGCTCTGAAGAAGGATTCCCACAAGATCTATTACTTCAACGAATCCACCTTCGACTAAATTCCCCTTGTCATCCCCTTTGACTTCAATTCAGGCGGAGAATCTATTCCCATAGATTCTCCGCCTGATATTTTTTCTGTTAGGATTTTTTGTTCGTGATGTTATTTAATGTCTGCTGAATAAGTCGCCCTTGCGACTTATTCCCCACAGCCATGCTGTGGGGACCTATAAAAACGGCTTTATCAGCCGTTTTTATAGGTTTGCAGACTTTAAACACTGTGTTTTTTCCACCGAGTATCTTTATACTCGGTGGAAAGGTGCAAGGATTTTTGCGGCAAAAC
>JAFOZC010000201.1 GCA_017391305.1 Oscillospiraceae bacterium
AATGGTGTCCGAACCCAGAGGATGAGATTTCACAGTGCTGTAGAAATACACACCGATACGGGGATTGTCATAGGCCTTGAAATTCTTCATTTTCAAGCGGAATTGGACGATTTCCGCATTCTTGGTGTCATATTCCATACACAGGGGCCGATTAATTGCCGGGGAAGACTGGATATAGAAAACTCCCTGAGTGGCATCGGCGGTCATTTTCAGCTTCATAGTCCCTTCCCCGGAAGAAGAGAAGACAGGTGCGTCGATGCGACTGCTCTTTGCCCATCCTCCTGTATCCAGATTAACATTGCCGTAGCTCTGGCTCAGATACCGTTCCTTATCTGTGTCCTTGTTGGTAAAACCGATATAGAGCTTAGAGGGAGCTTCCGACTCCTTACCCATATAAATATAGTCTACAACGATCTTTGCAAATTCCCCGGACTTTTGATTTCTGGTATACTTGAAGCGAAGTCCCAAAGACTTTAGATAATCCGCCTGTTTTAGATTTTCGCCTACAGGGATCCGCAGGGTCTGCCACTGACCGTTGGTAATCGTAAAGGGGATGTAGGCACTGGAATCGGAGGATACTACCCCATTCTTCTCCTGCATAGCCACAAGCATAAGCTGAGGCGTCCCTCCCTCCTGTGGAGCCAGTGCCTCTGTCTTAAACCGCACCTCCACAATTTCTGCCTGAGAAGGATCGTAGGACAAGGGAAGATTGGCATCAGAGCTCTCGGAGGCATAGCTTCCGGAGGAGGCGCTGGTTGCAAGATATGCACCATAATGCTCGCCTGCCCCTAAGGTACCGTAGTATTGTTCTCCGGTGTACAACGTCATGGTTCCCTCAACGGGATCTAACTTAAAATAGCTTCCTACATCCTTGGTGCAGTTGGTTGCCCAGGTGGGATTTACAGCATCATCAAAGTCATGTCCGCCGTAAGCTCCCTCTGCATAACGGGGAACGGAGCCATCCTTGCCGAAGCCAAAATAGAGGCTATGGGTTTTTCGCCCGATATAGATATGGTCAATGGTCGCTTTTCCCCCACGCATGTAGCCCAGCATAAAGGTCACGGCCTTAATGGTACCGCAGGAGGAGATCTTCTTATTGCTCAGATCAAAGGTCAGGGTCACATACTTTCCTTCTAAAGAACCGCCCTTCATGCACTCTAAGGGAATGGGCGCTTTAATGGTCTCCTTCCAGTTATTTGCGGCATTGGTACTGCCGCTCCAATAGTTGGAGCCCTCGGGCAAATAGGTCAGATATACTCCGGGATCGTAAGATCCGTAAGCCGTTGCCCCCTCTAACTTCAGACGAATCTGGAAAATCTCAGCATTGGAAGCCTTGAAATTCAGGAAGGCATTATCCGTGTAGTTGGAATTCCACACAAAGTTCGTCTTGGAATCCGAGGGCTGAATATAGGTATGATATTGGGGATCGCCGGAGCTGTTCTTCTCTGTGGTCAGGGGAACAATGAGCTTGCCACCGCTGAAGGACAGGGAATCAGTGGGAATTCGCATAGGGGCCCAGTTGTTGACATCGCCGTAGTTCTTGAAGCCGTAGAGCTTGTCGTGATATTTGCCGGAATTGACCTTTGTAAAGTCAAACATAAGCTGCTGGGTGTCTGCAACAGAGAATTCGCTTGCAATAGATGCACCCTTCGCACCGCTGAAGTTGACCTTGATCGTAATCTTAGATGTGCCGGACACGGTCATACGGCTATGGATGTCCCAGCTATGGAGCGGGCGGTTAATGGTAATCGTGGCGGTCGTCAGCTCCTGGGTGGGATCGGATGCAGTAATGGTATACATACCGTCCAGCTCTCGTACCATGACGATCATGGGCTTGTCTACGGTAATGTCTCCATAAGTGCCGGCCTTCCAGAAGACCATAGCGGTAATGCCAAGAGTATTTTCCTTTACAACATGGAGGGAGGTGGTGTTCTTGGAAATGGTAATATCTGGGCTCTTGCTATACCCTTCGGTCTCCTCCGCTGTCTTACCGGGGAGCATGACATAGCTGTAGCTGCCGTTCACAGGCTTGGAGCCGTGATCCACCCACATTTCAAAGAAGCTGTGCTTGCCGTTCGGCGCCGTCGCTCCCAAGGTATAATCGTTAAAGCTGTCGTTGGTATTGTCCCCGTCTGCGGAGGATTCACGGTAGGCCTTCTTGATGGTAATATTGCCTCCCTTAGGGAAGACATAACCGCCGAAATTCCCGGCATAGACCCAAGCGGGATCGGTGTACTTCTTGGTAGAGAAGGAGTTGACCTTTTCTAAGGTCACACCGTCTACAATAATATCCTCTGTTCCGTAGGTGGTCACACCGTTCACCGTGGTCTTTTCCGTAAGCTCACGGTTATCCACATAGGTATAGACAGAATTACTGCGAGTGCTAAAGTCGATATCACTGCCCACACAGACGATCTCGTCATCAAAGAGGAAGTAGGATTTCTTCGCTGTCAGGTCGGAGGTCAGAACCTGCTTCAGATTATTCCGTTCCACAGGATTCTTGACCTTGGTCTTCTCTACCGCAGATTCTGCGGAAGACCAGCTATATGCCTCAAAATCCATAGCTGCGGCAACGAACTGTCCGTCCAGATCCACACCGCCTACAAAAGCACCTGCATCCACTCCATCCTTGTTCTTATCCTGTGTCCAGCCGGAGGAGGTGTAGGTCATACCGGGGAAATAGGTCTGCCGCTGACTTACAGGCTTACGGGTAGTGGAGTTCTCCTCCGTGGTACCGGGGATGCGGTACATATTGGCGTAACGATTAAAGTCCGGACCATACTGGTCATAGGAAATGCTTGTCTTATCGTTATATACATACAGAGCGCCGTCACCGATATACCAGCCGTAGCGGTTTGCACCGTTGATGCTCTCATGGGTTGCGATCCGTCGGGAGCTCATGGCAAGACCTACGGTATAGTCTTCTGTATGCTGTACCGCACGATCATTCCTGTAACGCATTTGGGCATAGGTGCCCCCTTGCTCCGGCATATTATGTTCAAAAACACATTCTTTCAATCGCTGAACCAGCATGACATTTCCCAAAGATACTGCCAATGCGGAATATAGTTTTTGCGTTTCTTCCTCAGTATCCCGTACAACAGCAGAACGGATAAACTGGATCAATTGCAGATCGTCCTCCGGCTCAAAGCACCCCAGTAGCTGTAAGGCCGCCGTAATGGCATATCTGCCGTATTCCCGACCGCTTGCAGGGAATCTGCCGTTGCTCTGCATCATCATGACACCATTGTGCATAGCAGGCATAAAGGTTTTTAGGATCCAGTCTACCTGATTATGCTTGTTGGAGGCATCTAATTCAAAGGCCGTTCCTGCCATGACATAATAGCTGCCAATAATACGTTCTGCCAAATTCTGCACACCGTAGCAGCCCTCATAAGCAAAGGAGTCATGGGCAACATAGGAATTGTCCATCTGCACACCGTTTCCTCCGTCATTCTTTTCGAGGAAATTTACCAGATTGGTACGGGTCTGCTCCATGAGAGCCGTGTCCTGCTTCAGAGCTGCGATCATGCCGCAGATCCGCAGACGGGTACGACGGTAACTGATGGTGGACTCGTCTGTTTTACCGTCATTGTTGGGGCGAATTGTGTCGATCAAGTACCGACAGGTATCAATGATCTCATTGGCAATATTTTTCTCTGTAGTAGTCTTGTAGGGATACATCACCAGAAGGGTCTGGAGGATCTCATCGGGAGAACCGAAGGCCCAGTCCCACCAGTTATAATATGTGGTAGAGGTGCTACTGCTCTTCTGGGAAGACCAGCGATCC
>JAFOZC010000202.1 GCA_017391305.1 Oscillospiraceae bacterium
AGGTGGCGGGGATAGCTTTGTCGATAACCTCAGTATGACCTGTTGCAGGAATAGTCTCCTGTGCGGTGAGTACGGTGTTACAGACAGAGCAGTGCTTGCCTTCGGTCTTGCCGGCGGTGGTGCAGGTTGCGGCTACTGCCTTGTCGATGACCTCGGTGTGACCCTTGGCGTTTACATAGTTGTCCTTGTAGCTATGGGAGCAACGGGAGCAGGTGTAGGTGGTGTAGCCCTGTGCAGTACAGGTGGGTGCTGTGACCTTGGTGGTGTAGCTGTGACCCAGAGGGGCTACGGTTTCCTGCTTGACGAGGACGGTGTTACAGGTGGAGCAGTGCTTGCCCTCGGTTTTGCCGGGGGTGGTGCAGGTGGCGGATATTGCCTTGTCGATGACAGCTTTATGTCCGGAAGCGGGAATAACCTGCTGTTCGACGAGAGTCTTTTGGCAGACGGAGCAGTAGCGTCCCTCTGTCAAGCCGGTATCGGTACAGGTAGGTGCAACAGCCCCTCGGATCGCCTCGGTGTGCTTTGTAGGCAAGGTTTCATCTCCAACATAGCTATAGCCACAGGTATTGCAGGTATAGGTGGTATAACCGCCCTTTTCACATTCGGGAGCTGTTACCACTTTCTTGAAATCGTGCTTATCAGCCTTGAAAACAGGCTTGACCGTCATATGGGACGTCACATTGTCCAAAGGCTGATCCCAGCCTGTAAAGAGATAATGGTAGGTGGAATCGATTTCTTTAGTAGGAGTCTTTCCTGTATATTTGACTGATTGTCCATGGTAGACCGTCGTCTTTTGGAGTTCCTTGCCCGCTACATCCACGAAGGTTACTGTATACTCCTTTGTGGGGAGAGATGCGTATGTTCCCAAGTAAATGTAGTCGATGCTGATCTTGCCACCCTTGTCGGGATCTAAGCTCTTAATCTGACCGAAATAGGGACGAAGCGTTGTGATGATACTGCAATTTTCCAGTGTCGCTGTGTTAACAGGTACAGTGACGATGATATATTGCCCGTCAGTGAGTACACTTTCCGCAAATCCCTTGTTCGGCTGATTGAGATCCGTATTGCTCAGAGCCTTCCCATTCTTATCCAGACCTGTTAGGTGCAGATCCACATAGGGATTCCCCACTTTCGCCATGCCCTCTATTTTAAAGCGCATCTGCCAGACCTCTGCCTCTGCAGGGTCATAATACAGGGGCTTCCCGTTGACCTCTTTGCTGTAGGTATCGACATATACTCCGGGATAGGTGATGGAGGGATCGTATTCTCCACGAACATGGAAGGTCAGAGCTCCGCCACCCAAAGTAAGTCCGGAAAGAAGCTTGGAGTTGTAGGCCCAATGGAGCTCATTTGGGTCATCAAAATACACTTCACCGTACACTGTGTTTTGATATCGTTGGATATCCTTCTGTGTATTATCGAAGGTGAAAAACAGAGACTTGTCCAAGACCTCCAAGGTCTCTCCCTGCCCGACATAGTCACCGCAAACCAGGCAGTAGATCTTGCCTCGGCTGCCTTTTTCCGTCAAAGTAGGTGCAACATAGCCCCGAAGCTCCGTTTCAGGGTGCTGACCGCTCTTTTCCCACCGTAGGACGGGATAGCCTTGGTTGCTGAGGTTATGGTCGTATGTAAATTCACTGAGAGGATCTGTATAGAAGGTCTTTAGGGTCTGGGCAGAAACCATTCTTGTATTACCCTCTAAGGTGTGACCGGGGCTCTTTCTCACAAGTCTTATACTGTCAACACTGTAGGTGTTGCGGATGACCGTATTGACAGAGGTATCGTTGATCTCGCATAATACAGCGTTATAATTCCCCACATCATAACAATTTTCAATGAGGAATCCCGTATTTTTACTTGCGATATAGCCTACCAGTCCGGCACTTGAGTTGATCACATTCTTGCTGTAAACCGGGGCAATGTTGTAGCTGTTCTTGATATAGCTGTTGGTGTTGACCATGCCGACCAGGCCTCCGACATGGTGCCGTCCGTACAGAGTCGCTTTATTATAGCACCCATTGATCGAAGCTCCGCCGGTGAGGTTGCCTGCAATACCGCCGACCCGTTGAGTGCCGATGATGATGCCGCTCTCAATACCCACATTTCGGATCGAGCCTGTGCTTGCGATGCCAAACAGACCGATAAAGCCTTCCTCCGTCATATCCCACACATAGATATTACTGACGGTATGCCCTCCACCGTCAAAGGTGCCTCGGAAGAACTTGTTTCCCCCTTCCATATATCCACCGATGGAGAGCCACGGCTTATTCTCCAGATCGATGTCAGCAGTTAAGAGAACCGTCTTTCCCCTAAAGTCCGTACCTGTACGAACCAGATAAGACAGCAGCCTGAGCTCATCGGCACAAGTGACCTGATAGATGCCGTTCACCTGCTTTAAGCTCCCGGTTGCATCCCCGTTCTGCCATGCAAGGACGGGATAAATTCTGTTCTGTGCCAGATAGTCCGGGGCAAAGCCGCTTCCCAGCTCGTCATCATAGCTGCGCAGAGTCTGAGCATCTACTTTCCCGCAGTTCGTGACTGTTAATGTTCCCGCTGTTCCAACAGGCTCAACGGTATCAATGGTGTAACAGTTGGTCATGGTGGGTGCGGTGGCGCCGGAGTTCACATTGCCTACCAAGCCGAGGCTATGAACACCTACGTTATAGCAGTTTTCAAGCTTGACATTGTCGGCACCGCTTGCCAAATATCCTGCAATTCCTGCTACAGAGTCATTGGCATCCACTACGCCCATGTTATAGCAATTCCTTATCGTATCCCTGTTAGCACCGACCATGCCGACAATGCCGCCTACCGCAGTCCAGCCGGAAACATTGACCTTGCTGTAGCAATCGGTGATTTGGATGTTACCAACCGTAGCCCCTACCAAAGCCGCTACCTTGCCATAGCCTATGACCATACCGTTTTCAAGGCCCAAATTCTTGATATAGGGGCCGCCGGCATAGCCGAATAAGCCCACATAGCAGTTGCCGGAGGTGATACGCATATTGGTGATAATATGTCCGCCGCCGTCAAAAGCGCCCTTGAAAGGAAATCTTCCTTCATCGGAATGGGTGTTGCCGCCAATGGGGAACCATTCACGGTTCTTCAGATCCAGATCCGAAGTTAGCACTACGGTCTTTCCCGCAAAATCAGTCCGCTCTACATTAACCATATAGGCAAGGCTGCGGAGCTGCTGTTCTGTCCCGATGTAATATACCCCATCGGCCGCAGGCTGCAGGAGAGTCACATTAGAGCCGTAGAGTGCGCAGTTCAGTACGGGATAGCCTTCGTTTGTTTGGAGCAGAGAATCTGTAGCATAGGCTGTTCCCAAATCAGAAGCCTTTGTCTTGAGCACCGCCTCAGTGCAGGTAGCACAATTCGTTGCAGTATAGCCCCACTGATCATAGAACTGGGCATGATCCTGCAAGCTATAGCAATTCGTAACAGGAATGCCATTGAGCTTTGAGTGGAATGTAGCGGCAATGCCGCCCTTCTTTGCACCGCTGAGAGGGCCTGCGTTGTAGCAGTTCCCTATAGAGGCACCGGTTGCATCACTGGCAAAGTAGCCCACAATACCGCCTGCCTCATTGGTTGCGGTGATGGTGCCTGTGTTGTAGCAATTGCGTATCGTGGTCTTTGCCGCCATACCGATCACACCGCCAACAAAGCTCCGTCCTTGAACAGAAGCACGGTTATAGCAGTTATCTATGGTACTTGTGCCTCCCATATTGCCTGCAATACCTCCCACCTTGTCCATGCCTGTGACATAGCCGCTCTTGATGCCGAAATGGAGGATCTTCCCATTGACCGCACCGAAGAAGCCGTTATAATACCGATTTGTAGAGATCCGCAAATTTTTCACTGCGTATCCCTTGCCGTCGAAGGTCCCTCGGAAGCGCTTGCCTGCAGTATCTGTAGGCATACTGCCGCCGATGGGGATCCACTCACGGGAATTCAAATCGATGTCATTGCACAGACTTACGGTCTTGCCACTGAAGTCCGTAGCACCGCTGTTGACTTGATAGGCAAGGAAACGAAGCTCTGCTTCCGTCCTCAGAGACAGATCCTCGGGCAGACGGGTATTGCACTGCCAAGTAAATACGGGATATCCATCGTTTTCCCATTCGCAGTCGTCTATGAAGCTGTTGCCCAGAGACAGAGCTGCGCTCACAAGCTCTGCCTCAGTAACAGTGGCGCAATTGCTGTAGCTCTCGTGTTCCGCAGAATCGGGAGTCCCCTTGCCCTTGATGGGAGTCGTAGCATAGCAGTTGGTGACGGTGACCTTGCCTACCAGATATTCACCCCCTGCGGTTTGATAGAAGCCGATAAGTCCTGATCTGCCCAAAGTGTCCGTAAGATTGCCTACATGGTAGCAGTTCTCAATTTGGACCTCGCTCTTGCTGGAAATATAGCCCACAACACCGCCGCTGACCTGGCTATAGCTCTTGATCCGAGCGTTGTTATAGGAATTTCTCACTGTTGAACGGTAGCTGAGCTGTCCCACCAGACCGCCTGCGTGCATAGAGCTTGCTATGACGGTGGCCTTGTTGTAGCAATTTTCGATGGTTGTATTGCTTGCAGTACCGCTCAAGCCCGCCACTCTCTGACTGCCGAATACGATACCGCTTTCGATGCCCAAGTTGCGGATGCTTGCTCCGGAGAGTTTGCCGAAGAAGCCCACATCTTGCTTACTCGGCTCAAAGATACACAGATTCTTGATGATATGTCCCCCACCGTCAAAGGTGCCGTGGAAGGGGGTGCTGGCAGAGCTATCCCCACCTCCGCCAATGGGTCGGAAGGTTCTGCCCCCCATATCAATGTCATTCATAAGCTTAAAGGTCTTATTTTCAAACCTCTCCCCTTCCCCTACCATTCGGGAAAGCAGGCAGAGCTGTTCTACATTATAGATCTCATATTCTCCCTTTGCATTGGGTGTCAATGCGGTCTGCTCATCATAATCCTTTAACTGGGCAGAAAGCGTCTCCAAAGTGACCGAGGGCAGGGACTTCTTTCGGTCAGCCTCTTCTAAAACAGGGGTAAATACCACGGTGATCTCCGTAGCTGTCACATTCTTTAAGTGGATCGCAAGCTTTCGGATCCCTGCGTTGGATTTCTGTCCCTCGGGATTGGGGGAGGTAGGGAGCGCCTGTGCTTCCATCTGCGTAAAGACCCCGTTGGCAGGTGAGACCAATTGTGCTAAGAGGGTCTTTCCGTTCATGGTCAGCTCCGCCGTTTTGCCGTCGGCAGAAATGGAGATATTTGCCTTGGTATGGGCAAACCAATATACCTCAGAGGGAGAAGCACAGACCAGCTCATCACGCAGTAGCACTCGGCTGCGTTCATCAAAAAGCATGAGTCCACGGTTTGCGGATTTTACCCCATAGGCATCATAGGCATCCAGCATGTCTACCGTGGCATATCCACCGTCGAAGGAGCTCTTATATCCCGTGATCTGACATGCAGATTTGGCATCCTGACCGCCCCGATGATCCGGATTCACCACAAGGGTATTATGTCCCTCTGTCCGCTTGCGGTAATAGGTCCAGCGTCCGATGTCATCGGTATAACCGTTGCTGAACTTTCCGTATTCCGGGAGGTTGTAGTCATCTGAGCCCAGATCCATGAACCACCGCTCCCCCATTGCCTCCATTACGAAGGTGCCGATGTCCATGTCGGCATGACTTGTGCTGTTATATCCGGATTTGATTGCCGCATAGATCTGATTGGGATCGGCATGATAGCTACGGAAGGAAGCTACACTCTGATATTCATCGCAATACATCAAATAGTCCAATTGCTGTGCCTCTGCCGTCACTCCCTCTACCAAAGTGGGATCATACCACAGGAGAGACAGAACCTCATCATGGACTTCCCCGTGGGATTGGAACTTCCGCTGATAGACCGAAAGCTCCGGCATATTGAATCTGGAAGCGTACCAATGGAGCATTGCACCGTCAATAATCGCCTCGGAACAATCGCCGAAATTAAAGCTGTTGACATTTCCGTTCATAGCCAGCAAATATCTGCCGGATTCCCGAACCCCGGGCAGATCGGAGACTCCGAAATCCGTACCCAGGACACTCCGCATTGTCTCAAAATAAATTGCCGAGAATTCCGATCCGATCCGATAATAGCCCGGTGCTTCCGGGTATGCTCCCATAGGTGTAAACAGCGCCAGAGAGTTCTGTATGGATGTTACACTCTTTGCAAGGAGCGCTCCGCAATCCTGAGGATAGTCCTCATAGATCGCTGTGGCAGCAATAGCAAGCCCTGCCATACACCAAGGATTCCAGTTAGAGGTAATGTTATGACACCAATGGTTCATGCCCGTTTGAATGGCGTAGTTATACAAGGCATCCCGTACTGTTTTGCGTTCTGCATCGGACATAAAGTGATACAGCCAGTCATAGCCGATGCCGACACCATATGCCATCTGTCCCACGTCCAGATAATGCTTCTTTGCATTCCAATCCGGGAACTTGCTTACTGCAAGCATTTCCGCTACGGCTCGCTCTGCAAAAC
>JAFOZC010000028.1 GCA_017391305.1 Oscillospiraceae bacterium
CAGGCCGTTCTCTGCCAGCAGATGGGCAAGACCCACGGCATAGAAGACGGTCTTTCCGCTATTCAGGTAGTCCTTTGCGGTCTCTACCATGCCCTTGTCACGGTTGGTGGACAGAGCACTCCAATATTCCTCTGCCAAAGCAGCCTCTGTGGGATCCTCTACCTCTTCATTTTAGTTCAGACGCTCTCGGAGGGCGGTTTCGTCCCCGGAGCACCACAGCTCATAAAGCTCCTCCACACCGGCAACGTAGTCACTGCGAGTTTCTTCCAGACTGCTCTGAAGGAGGTATTCCTGAAGCTCATGGGAGAAGTCGCTCAGCATCTGCATCTGGGATTCCATGCTCTCTACATTCAGGATCTCCTTGCCGGCGGCCTGTGCACGGTCCAGCAGTCTCTGATCCACACCCTTTTCGGTAGTGAGGCTTCTGTGGCCGCTGATCATGGCATTGGTAAGGGTTTGCATCCACATGGAAGCCTTCAGCAGTTCTACACCGGTGTAATACTGGCCATAGTACTTCATGTACTGCACAGCCTTCTCGTATACCTCTGCATCCACATGATCCAGAATGGTGCTACCGTCGGTGTACATCATCAGGGCAGCGATCTTCTGTGCAAATTCGGGATCCTCTTCCATGGCATCGCTTGCTGCATTCGAATCGAATTCCACAGCCAGAGCATCCGCAGCATCAAAGGCGGAATAAACCTCCTGAGGCAGGAATCCGGTTCTTTCATCCCCAAGGTGGATGGTACCCAGGAGCCACATCTCTTCCCCATTCTGTCCGGTGACATGGTAGAATACGGGAGAAGCCTTGGTCTCCGGCTCTTCCTCGGTGGGGAGCTTGTCGGTAATTTCCTTATGAGCCTTAACACCTGCATAGGTGAAGCCGCCGTAGACCTGCTGGCTCAGAACATAGGGCGCACCCTGAATGGTATGGGAGCCCTGGAAATCCACACTGTAGGAGGTAGCCAGAAGGGTGTCCTTGTCAATGCCCAGATAGCCGCTGAGAACCTTGTGCTCATAGGCAGAAGCGTTGTCATCCAGTACGGTATTCTCACCAAAGATCTCCTCGGTGGTCATCTGCTTGTAGTAGCCGCGGCCCTCTTCATCCTCAGAGCTGAACTCTACAAGATAGCCGTCTCCCAGATCATAGACGGTGGCCTCGGTGATCCAGTCCCCTACAGGGATATAGTCCATGATCATGCTGTAAATGGCATCGCTGAAGACATCTGCGCCTACACTGCCTTCGTCTGCCAGCTCACCATCTACCTTATAGGTGTATTTGCCGTTGGCAAAGAGCTCCTCGGTCTTCATGGTCTTCTGACCTTCCTGAGTCATCTCGGTGATGTTGGCCTCGATCTTGGTCATATAGTCTGCGCCACTGCCATACTCTGCAATATTGTTGGTGACCTGTGCGGCATAGACGGCAGCCTGACTGGTGATGATCTGCGTGTAGGTGCTGCTCTTGTTATTGCATACAGAAAGGTTAAAGACAGCCTCCTCCATCAGACGGGGAGCAACCACGTGGCTCAGGAGAGCATAGGACTCTGCATCCTCGGGAGCCTCGGCACTGAGGCTTGCCTCTGCCAGAATGTTCAGGGTAATGCGATAGCTGACAGACAGGTCGGCGCTACCCTGACGGAAGGTGGCAGTATAGGTCATTTCCTTAAAATGATCATTTTCGATCTTTGCAGTGGCCTCTGCGGTGAGAAGTTCTGCATATTCGGGGGCTACCCAGCTCTCCAGAGCCTTGGGCTCGGTAAAGGTCAGGTTCATGGCACTGCCATCCTCGCTACAGTCGGAGGCGGTAAAATTCTCTGCATCAAAGAGGCACAGAGGGATCTGACGGGCCAGATAGTCCTCCGAGGCGATCTCTTCCCGATGCTTTGCCTCGTTGAAGGTGGCATAGGTCACACCCTGTGCATAGCGCTCGGTATAGGTATGCTCTGCACTCTCTGCGCCGCTACGGAAGCTCAGAACGCCGTCCACCTTGGCAAGAAGCTCGCCCTGCAGATTCTGGTAAAGGGCATTGATGCTCTCTTTGCGCTCATAGCTGTTGACCCCAACGGTACGGCTCTGCTTGGTCTCTGCGGTAAGGCTGAGATTTGCGGCAGAAAGCAGGGCTTCCTTGGCCTGTGCAAAGAGCTCAAAGCCCGTGGGGGCGGGGGGCGCAGTGGATTCCGTAGTGGTTTCCACTTCGGAAGCAGTGGTCGGTTCAGTAGTTCCCTCGGTTTCGGAAGGCTCGTTGCCGGTGCAAGCACAGAGGCTCAGCAAAAGGCCCAGAACCAAAAGGAGGGAGATCCATCTCTTTAACATGATGTTTCCTTCTTTCTTGTTTAAAATTGTATCTACATTATATCAAGCCATACGACAATTGTCAAGTGTACATATTGGAAGGCAGACCTGCAAGCAGGGCTTAAAAAGCTGTGGGGATACATCCCGGTAGCGGCCTATTCAGCAGATATTATAAGAAAAAGCACGCCGAAGCGTGCTTTTTCCATGTGTAAAGGATGTTTACCCAAATCATCAGGATCGGCCTCTGCGGTTTTCCTCCAGAGATTGGTTGATTCGATTTGCCAGACGCTCGCTGAGCACGGCCATGGATTCTATATGGATCTTCTTCTGACCCACAAAGAGCGTCATGGAATCCTGATTGACCCGCAGATCGGTAATGTCACGGAAGTAATATTCATAAGAATGACCCAGCCAGGTGGTATACTCGAACTTATCGTTGCTGAGCATGCGGATCTTCTGGTTCTTCCAGCACAGGAATGCTGCGATGCCCAGAGCCACAGCGATGGGGGCTGCGCAAAGCATCCACAGCTCCGCCAGAACCACAAAGCCCACCACAGCAGCAATACCGCCCAGAATGCAAACCAAAGCAATGGCCAGCAGATATTCCGGCAGATACATATCCGGAAGGGCATCAGCATCCTTCTTCTTCAAACGAAGGAGGCTTTCCACAATACGGACAAGCAATTTCACAGCTACAGACACCTCCTTTCCGTAACAGCTCAGTAGACAATCAGCTCTCTCCCGAAAAAGAAGAAGCTTGCTAACTCCTTCCTCCCCGAAGAGAATACACAGGAATTGTACCACACGTTCCCGGGAATTGCAACGGATTTCCCCTAATTGTGCGAAAAAATGTCATACCGCGTCCACACAGGCTCACAGCATAAAATGACCGCCGGCAGTTTTGCCGGCGGTGGGAATTATTTTATAAAAATTTGATTTTCGGAACCTCCGTGACCCCTGTTAGTTAAAATGAGGGCAGGCGAGAAGCTTGAGCCGGTATATCACTCAATGGTAGAGGGGCCGCTTCTGCAATACGCCATTTCATGGATTTGGCGATGACATAGGAACAGTCTTTTAAATCATCCATGGTGGTAAATGTATCATCGGACCAAATGATCCAATCCTGTTCAGGGGAGAGCGTGGATAGTCCGGAGTCTATTTTGACATGGGTCTCTATGATATCATCGAAAGTATAGAGACTACCTTTTACCTGCCAATGCAACAGATCCTCAAACTCTATTTCGATTACGGCATCCCAAAGGCTTGTGACCAGTATTTGCAGGGTCAATTTGGTTCGGGAAGGATCGAACCAATAGCCGCCCTTTTTATCCTTGGAGATCCCGGTATGGCTGAACCGAACATCTATGATTTCTCCGTCGTGCAATGCATTGGTTTTGTCAATAAATTCCTCGATGTCTTTTTGGGTTTTAATTTCATGAAACATGGCTTTTCCTCCTGATGAAATTTTTTAACCTTATATAATATCATAGAAAACAGAAATGTCAATATTTTTCGTTAAAATCATAGGGTAAAGTAGACAGCTTTTAATTGAATCTTTTTGTGCCAAAGGCATAAAAAGCATCTCATGCAAGTTTCTACGCCCTTACAGGCTATAAAAAGTAGCCATTTCCAATGTCTACTTTTTAAAGAAACTTGGTATAAAATCCACCCATCCGCCGTCGAGGCGGATTTCATCCCCGAAAGGGGATTTCATCATTGAAGATGATTTTACCCACCCGAAGGGTGGATTGCATTCCGCAAAAAATGGAGGGGCAGCGGTGTGCTGCCCCTCCGGGGTAGGAGATGCAAATTTTAGGAGAGTTAAGAGGTGGGGGAAGAAAC
>JAFOZC010000203.1 GCA_017391305.1 Oscillospiraceae bacterium
ACATCCGGAAGTAAGGTGCCTGCTCCTCCCATGCCTTCAAGTTATCCATCTTGAAGCGAAGCTGAATGATTTCTGCATCCTTTGCATTATAGTTCAGGGGTGTTTTCCCTTCTGCAAAGGTGTACAGAGATAAATTTCTGCGTACCGAATCAGCCGTCTTACTGCAAATCTTGAGAATACCTGCCTTGGTATCCACATATCCCGTAGTGGGATCGCTGATTTTATTTGTACCATGGTACTCAATATAGGTCCAGCGGTTGCTACCGTCGAAGTTGATCTCATTGTACTGGGGCTGATTCTTATACCGCAGACGGGCGGCCTCGTCGTCGTTGAAGTCGAAGAAGAGGGCCTTGGAGTCCGGGTCCTTGGCAGGATCCTTCACATGGACGGTCATAGTACCCAGCTCTAAGACGGTGCCGGAGGCATTCTTGTATTGGATAGCAACGGCATAATCACCGGGAGTGCCGCTCTTGTAGCCATTGGGGAATTCCAGCCAATAGGTCCCTGCCTTCTGCCCCTGCCAGCCGTCGTAGAAAATCTCCCCCGTTCCTGCGGAGTTCTTGAACCTGTAACGAACACGGAGGTCAGCACTGATGAGGCCGATCAGGTCATTCTGAGGAGTGCCCTTATAGACGGTATAATCCTTGTGTCCCGTCCAATACAGGAGCATGGTATCGGGAGTGTCGTTGTAGGCATAGATCCTGTGGCGGAAGTAAGGCAGGTTCCCCGTCACAACAGACTTGTCCAGCTTGCCGGAGCCCCAGCCTGTGTTGTTGTTGCCGTCCCGATAGACGGGGTAATACTTGCCGCTGGTGTAGCCGTAGCGATAGATCAGGAAGTAGCCACCGGACAGGAGGTCAATGAGAATGGGCTTGGTAGCAGTCTCCATCATATTGGGGAAGGCGGTCCAGGATTCGAACATGCCTGTGGAGGAATAGGTGTCCCCGTTGGCCACGGCAAGGTATCTGCCCTTGGTAGGACTGCCCCAGTAGCCTCCCGTACCCTTGTAGATGGGAACAGTGCCGGAGTAAGTGGTGCCGGAGGTAGCTGCCTCACTGAGGCTGCCGGAGGTGGTGTGGCTCATGAGCCAGTTGACCCCTCGTCTCTGGGAATCGGCAAAGTAGAACTCGTCGTTGTCAGCGTGGAAGGCAGGGAGGGCATTGCCGGCGGTGCCGGTGACCGCATCGTAGGACAGGGGCTTGTCCAGCTTGTCGTCTACGATGACATAGGTGTTCTCCGCAGAGGTCAGGGTGGTAACACGGTTATAGCGGTAATACTTTTCGGGATCGGCGGTGGGGGTAGTGCTTCCGTCGTAGTAGTTGGACTCCTCCACATCATAGGTACGGGCAGACCAGTTAATAAAGTCCACGGTGTCGAAGACCTTGTTGTAGAAGATGCCCTCGTCGGCGGCATAGCCTACGGTCCGCTCGCCGCAGTAGTAGATGGTCCCTGCATAGGGCTTCCATGCGGCGTTGTTGTCGTAGATATCCTCACGGTTGCGGATGGCGGATTCCGCCTGGTTAATAAAGGAAATTTTCGGAGCAATTGTCTTGACCAAGGTGGTGTGGTTGTCGAAGGCATGGTGAGGGATCTGCAAAAGGTCTGCCTTCAGATCCGCCGCAGGATAGCGTGCCATAAGAACTGCATCCGCTTTCTCGATATCCCCGGTGAGGAGCATGGTCTTCCCGTCGAAGGTCATGCGCAGGACCGTGGAGCCGTTGTTCTCCTCGGTGTAATTGCCCAGACAGGCGGCATCGTTCAGGATCAGCTTGTTACTGCTATTGGGCTTATAGCGGTCCTCTACGGTATAGAGAACATCGAACTTGACACCGCAGATATCAAAGGTCTCTCCCGTGTGCTGCTTGTAGTACTTGGCATTGGGGAAGAGACGGGCCACACGGCGAACATACTTCTGAGAGGCACCCTCGATATCGAAGTTGTACATGATGTTCAGGAGCTCGAAGTCCGTATTGTACTTGTGGAGGAAGCGGGGGAAGCCTGCGCAGTGGTCAAAGTGAAGATGGCTGACGAACCAGGTGTTAATGATGATCTTCTCATCCTCCGGCACTCCCGTAATGCTCCGCAGGAAGGCATAGAGCTGTTCACAGGCCCGGTCACTCATCTGATAGTAGGTGCCCCCGTCCACCACGAAGAGAGAGTTGTCCGGCATCTTCACAATGAACATGGAGCCGGAGTTACTGCGGTTCTCCGTGGCATAGTCACTGGTGTTCTTGAAGCCGTCGGTGGAGGCGGTGAGGGAGTACATATAGACCTCTGTACGGCCGTTGCCGTTGTGGCGGTCGGGACTGTCGTACTTGAACTTCCGCAGGGTGTCCACATGGGTGTCTACGATGATGCGAACCTCCTTGGTAGAAGGAGTCCAGTAGGTATAGAGAGCATAGGTCCCGTCGGGAGACAGGAACTTGTAGTGGCGGTTGTTGGTGCTCTGCTGGCTGGCCCAGCCTACGGAGCCCAGGTTTACATAGCCCTTGGACTTGAGCAGATCCCGATAGGTGGTGTATTGGGAGGAGGATGTACCGGTGACGATCCGCATCTTGGATTGAGCCCCGGTATCTCCCAAAGCTGTGCCTAAGCCTCCGTCATAGATCATCCAGCTCGAGGATGTACCGCCTGAGTAGGCCGGGACAGAGATGGAAGATACATCTACAGTCTTGGTGGCAGGCTTTTCATCCGCCAACGCTGCGGCCTTGACTGCCGGGATAGGTAGCAACGGCAGGAGCATGATGAAAATCAAAAGAATTGCCAGAAGTTTGTTCCATTTTACCATACATTTTACCTCCAAAGTGTGATTTCTATCCCCAGTATATCACAGTTTTTCCCAAAGAACAACAGTCTCTTTCACCTATACGGCAATAAGGTTTGTGTCAAGTAGAAGTTGGCAAATTTGCTGTCGGATTTCAGGTTCCATTCTATGAGGCTGCAAATGAGGTAGAGTTATTTACTATTGACCGCCGACCTTGACAGAAGGCGAAAAATATGATATCTTATCTTTTCTCGCACATATTGCTTATATTTGCGCCCAAATACGCAAGAACCCGAGTTTCTGCTTTGCAAAAACTCAGGTTCTTTGACAGTCTGACAGTAGCCACAACGAAGTCCGTTGTGGCTACTCGATATGAAGTGTATTGATAATAATGATACGGTTTCAAATAGTTTCATTTGGTTTCACTCAAAAAATGAAATTATTAAACGGGAAGTGAAACTCTCTTTTTAGATTGAAACCATGCTAATCAGCTTGTCAAATTGGAATTTATCGTTATTCATTGTTTAATAATCAAACCATTTACTTTTAATCTAGTCAAATAGAGATATGCCAAAACGACTCCGAGCGTCCCAAATAATGCATCTACAATATCGGATGTGTTCATGATTGGAAAAAGAATTTCATAAACAATATTAAATGCAATAATCAGAAGTCCCGTAATTGTTATTGTTTTCATTGTTCCGCCAAACACCAATACGGTAAACCCAAAGGTTAGCAAAAGCATTAACGATAAGGAAAAGTTTGTAATATGTAAGAGAATCGCATTTGGCAACAATACTATGTTTGGATAAATTGAATTTAGCCATCGACACAGTGCGAGAAGAAAGCACGCGAAAAAAATACACGAGTAGATGATTACATATTTTTTCTTAACCTCATATTTAGCCATATTTCCTAACCTCCACAAATTCAAGTTTGTCTAACTGTATTATAGCAGAAGAGTCTTCCAAATACAAGGGTCAGCCATGCTTCGCTAATGAAGTATCGGCGAAACATGTTTTATTACAAAGGATGAGCGTTGATCTTATGGCAATCATGTGGTATATCATGGTCTCAAAGAATGGAACGGCAATAAAGACGATATCACAGATACCTGCCTTGCCGTCCAAGACCGCTTCAAGGCTTATTTGGATTCTTTCAGAATTCCGTATTAAGGGAAAGTATCCTATATCAACGCAGCGTGGATTGTTTCCGGTGTGA
>JAFOZC010000204.1 GCA_017391305.1 Oscillospiraceae bacterium
AGGCCTGTGAGGGCGCTGAGGAGGAAGAGGGTTGCGGTGATGTGGAGGTTCTCTCTGCGGTTCTTGTTGTTGCGGTACAGGACGATGAGGCCGATACCGGCGTTGGAGAGGAGGCCTGCGAATAGGCCGCCTATGCCGATGATACCGCTGAGATAGCTGCGGGTCAGCACCACAGAGACAGAGCAATTGGGGATCAGACCCAGCAGTGCAAGGAGGAAGACCCCTATGACAGGCTTGCTGAAGACCGTTGCAGACAGGCGCTCCACTCCCACGAGGCAGAAGAGAAGATTCAGTATCACATTGACCAAGATCAGGATGCCGGTAATTTTCAGGGTGTGCTTCAGGGCAGAGCGCAGGGCAGAGAGGAAGGAATGCCCCTCCTCCTCACAGTGACAGTGCTCCCTTTCGCAGAAGCTCTGGATATCCTTGCCGGAGCGAATGAGCTTTCCCAAATACAAATCGGACAGATAGCCCAGAAGAATGCCCAAACAGGCCTTGCCCAAAAGGATCCACAGGATCTTGCCCATAGAAATATCCTGTTCTCTCAGGGCAGAAAGAAAAATAGGCAGCATCTCGTCAGAGGTGGCAAAAAACACCGCCAGCATCGTACCCACAGTAATAGAACCGGTAGAAAACAGGGTAGCCGCCGCACCGGAGATCCCACATTGGGGGACAATGCCCAAAAGGCCGCCTAAAAATGGCCCTGCCTTTCGGGAATAACCGTGGAGAATGTCCTCGTTGAGCCGTTTGCTGTTCTCCAACAGCTCCATAAGCAAATAGGCAAGGAGAAGAACGGGAATGCTCCACAGTCCGTCTGCGCAGGCATCCTTGAGGGCATCGACAAGCATGTCCCAAAAGCCCTCATGAACTCCGTGCTCTCCATGTAATAACAAATTCAAAATAGCTTCACCTTTTCTTTCATTACTCCGACAACAGAGGTCGCAGGACGGCATGTGCATCAAAGCGCTCATCCTTGGAGGCGGTCAGGAAAACCACTTCCATTGCTCCCCCTTCCCCGCCGTAGGCCTCTGTATAGCGATCGATCTGAGAAACCTCCACATCGGGAACATAGATCCTGCCACGGGTAGCGGCGGAGGGGAAGCCGATCCCCTCTGTCACAATGGAAACCAGGATATCACTGCCGGTCATCATGCCGCCCAACTTCTCTGCCTGTTCCCGAATGATCTGTTCCTTGGGAAGCTCGGACTCATAGCGGTAATTGTCCCCATTGGGGAATTGGAATTCCGTGAAGCAAACCTCACGGAAGCCCCGATCCCCAAGGTCTCTTGCCAACTGCATCAGACGGGACACCGAGGCATCCAGAGAGGGGTCGAGCCAGTAACAGCCACGGCTGTCCATCCAGCCATAGCCTCCCTTCTTGCTCAGGGCAAGGCCGGGATTCTCCACAACATAGGCATAGTCCGGGAAGGCGGGAACGGAGGCGATCAGATAGAAGCCCCTGTCCCGAAGCTCTCGGATCAGGGCATCGATCTTGTCCACCTCGATCCCTTGGGGATAGTTATCGAAGGCAAAATCCGTGGTATAGTAGA
The DNA here is from genome assembly GCA_017391305.1 of Oscillospiraceae bacterium. Classification (GTDB taxonomy): domain Bacteria; phylum Bacillota; class Clostridia; order Oscillospirales; family Oscillospiraceae; genus JAZOXB01. The sequence continues at coordinate 1,551 of JAFOZC010000204.1, forward strand.
AATTGCCGGAAATACTCTTCATCTCCAGCATGACCGCACAGGGCTCTTGGATCTGACGGATCTGTTCTGTGACAGCATCCATATCCTTCATCATTTTTGTGGTAATATAGACACCGCCCAGATCCTTGATGTCGGTCATTTCCGCCTCCTTCTCCTGTATGACCACAACAGGATCGGAGATCAGGGGACGGTCCTTCCCCTGTGTGGGCTCTGTGACAAGCTCCTCTGCCTGCCCAGCCAGATGTGCTCCGTCACGGTCGTAGCGGATCATTCTATCCGCATAGACCAAAACCAGCACAGACATCAGGAAAAGCAGTCCCAAGGCAAGGAGCAGAAGCTGTCCCAGCTTTTTCAGCTTCAGTTTATTGCGATAAGGAATACGCAGCATTACTCCTCTCCTTTCTTATTTGGCGGCGATCAGACAGCACCATTCCTCTGTCCGCTGACAGCCGATGATCCGAAGGCCTGCCTGCTCTAAGCTATGGCGAACCTCCTCTTCCCTCTCCCGAAGGATGCCGGAGCAGAGGAAGCGACCTTCCGGACGAAGGAAGCAAGGCACTACGGGAGCTAAAGCGATGAGGACACCTGCCACAATATTGGCACAAACCACATCATAGCCCCCTTCCGCAAGGCGCTCCATAGCTTCCCGATCCTCGATGACATTGCCGGTGCAGGCGCGGAAGACGGGCTCGCTGTAGCCGTTGAGTGCGGCATTGCCACGGGCAATATCCTCTGCCATAGGGTCAACGTCAATGCCTACGGCACTTTCCGCCCCAAGGCGAAGGGCGCTGATAGACAGGATACCACTGCCGCTGCCCAGATCTGCCACACGCTCTCCTCCACGGATCAGGCTCTCCAGAGCCTCCATACACATCCGTGTGGAATCGCGGGCCCCTGTGCCGAAGGTTAGGCCTAAGTCCAGGATCACGGGAAGTCTTCCCTCCCGATCCTCCACGCTCATCCAACGGGGAACTACCAGAAGGCGCTGTCCCACAGGCAGGGGTTGGAAATTCTTCTTCCAGGAATTCTCCCAGTCCTCCTCCGGCACATTCTCCGGCGTCACCGTCAGCTCACCGAACTCACTGTGGGGATAGCGCTTGGGAAGCTCCGCAAGAAGCCGATCCAGAAGCTCCAGGCGCTCCACTGCGCCCTCCGCCTCCAGATACAGGCGCACCTGAGACAGGCCCTGCATTTTCTCATTCAGCTCCTCGTCTACATAGTCCCAGTAGTCCCCGGAGGTTTCCAAAAATTCCGCAAATTCCTCCCGATCCTCCACCACGAAGCTGTCAAAGCCTGCCTCGGTCAGCTCCGTACACAGGAGCTCTAAGCCACGGGAGTCTGTTTTGATGGTCAATTCAAGCCATTGCATATCTATAAATCTTCCTTTTTTCCATGGGATTTTCATAATACTGTGTGAAACAAATCCATTTTACTAAAAATTCAGAGAAAAAACAAGCAATATTTTTGAAAACTCTTTCTTTTCTCGAAAAAATCGTGTATAATATAAGGTACTCCCCCTACCCTCGGATGTCAAGGCCCGGCTTTTCTGCCTCACAGAGCCCTTGGCGGCCACCCTGTTACCGAGATAGGGATAGGAAAGGACGATTTTCTTTGACAACAAATATCCCCATTGCCCCGGGGGTTACCCTGCGGGCTCTACAAACCGATAAATTCAAAACCGGCTGCTTCAGTGTCAATTTCCTCCGACAGCATAACGAGGCCAATGCCTCCTTAGATGCCCTGCTTCCCAGCGTGCTTCTTCGGGGTACGGAGCGTTACCCCGACATGCAGCAGATCTCCAACCGACTGGATGCTCTGTACGGCTCTACCTTCGGCACTTTGATCAGGCGAAAGGGCGAGGTCAAGCTTCTTGGCTTTTATGCAGATTTTCTGGAGGATCGCTTTACTCCCCAGGGTGGGATCTTTTCGGGAATGCTGGAATTTCTGGAACAGATCCTGTACCACCCCTATACCGAGGCAGGGATCTTCTGTGAGGAATATGTAGAGGGAGAGAAGCGCAACCTGATCAATGCCATCGAGGCCTCTCTGAACGACAAGCGCTTCTATGCCCACAGCCGTCTTGTGGAGGAAATGTGCCGTGGAGAGGATTACGGCATCCCCCGTCTCGGCACAGTGGAAAATGCCGGAAAAATCACCCCTCAGCTTCTGTGGGAGCATTACCTCAGAACCTTGGAGCTCTGCCCCGTAGAGATCTTCTACGGCGGAAGACTCAGCCCTCAGGAGGCGGCAGAGGCCTTCCGTCCCCTCTTCGCCCATCGGAAGCAGACCCCTTGGGAGGAGACCCACACCGTCCTTAGGGAAGCACCCGCCGAGCCTCGCTTTGTTTCCGAGTCTATGGATGTTACCCAAGGCAAGCTGGTTCTGGGCTTCCGAACCAATGTCTTAGGCAGTGACCCGGACTTCATGGCCTTGTGCCTCCTCGGTACGGTTTTAGGCGGCGGCATGACCGGTAAGCTCTTCGTGAATGTACGGGAAAAGCGCTCCCTGTGCTACTACGCCTCCACCTTCTATGACCGCTACAAGGGGCTCTTCTTCATTAGCTCCGGCATCGCCTCGGAGAATCAGCAAACCGCAACCCAAGCCATTTTGGACGAATTGGATGCCTGCAAGCGTGGCGAGATCACCCAAGAAGAGCTGGAGCTTGCAAGAACCCTGACCATCTCCGGCCTCCGTGCGGCTATGGATGTCCCAAACCGTCTGGATGACTTCTTCATCGGTCAGGGAATCCAAAAAGGCCCGGACATCCCTGAGCAGATCGAGCTGCTGAAGACCATTACCGTGGATCAGCTTGCCGCCGTAGCGAGGAAGCTAAAGCCGGATACTTTCTATTTCTTAAAGGGGCTGACAGAATGAAACGCACCGATTATCCCAACATTGCAGAGTCCCTCTATGAAGAGACCCTGCCCAACGGCCTCCGTGTCCGTATTGTACCAAAGAAGGATTTTGCCCTAAAGCTGGCCTTCTTAGCCGTAGATTTCGGCTCTATCGACACCGATTTTACCCAAGACGGTGTAAGGAAACAGGTTCCCGAGGGCATTGCCCACTATTTGGAGCATAAAATGTTCGATCTTCCGGACATGGATGCCAATGCCCGTTTTGCAGAGCTGGGGGCCTCTGTCAATGCCTTCACCTCCTATACCATGACCGCCTATCATTTCTCCTGCACCGATTCCTTCCGCGAGAATCTGGAGCTCTTGCTGCGTATGGTCACAGTCCCCTACTTCACAGAGGAAAGCGTGGAGAAGGAACGGGGCATTATCGAGCAGGAGATCCTCATGTATGAGGACAGCCCGGACTCCCGTGTGTACGAGGATCTCTTCAGCATCCTCTTCCCCCACCATCCTGCCCGTGTTCCCATTTCCGGCTCTGTGGAGTCCATCTCCCACATTGATGCCGATATGCTCTATGCCTGCCACAGAGCCTTCTACACGCCCTCTAACATGATCCTCTGCGTAGTGGGTGATGTAGAACCCCAAGAGGTTCTGGACATTGCCCAAGGCAGTACCCCCTCGGAGGCTCTGCCCGCCCCCCTGCGCCACTACGGTTCCTCGGAGGGTCCGGGACAGGCAGTGCGGAGTCAGCGGACAATGGAGGTCTCCATGCCCACCCTCTGTATGGCATTCCGCTGTGATGCTGTGGAAAAAGGCCCTGCCTCCATGAGAAGAGAGCTCATCGGTGAGCTTGCTTCGGAGATCTTAGCAGGAGAGTCCTCTCCCCTCTTCAGCCGCCTGTACAGCCAGGGGCTCATTGACCCAAGCTTCTGTGCAGGCTACGAGAGCATCAAGGATCTATGCCTCCTTTCCATCTACGGTGACAGCGATGATCCGCAGGCGGTATATGAGGCTGTCTTAGAGGAGGCACAGCGGATCTCCCGTGAGGGCTTCAGTGAAGAATGGTTCCGCAGATTGCTCCACTCCTCTTTGGGAAGACGCATGAGAGACCTTGACAGCTTCTCTTCTATCTGCTACCGTATCTGTGCTTACGAGCTGGATGACCTCAGCTATTTCACCTTCCCCCAGGCCTATACCGACATTCAACCGGAGGAGGTTCGGCAATTCCTGGCGCAGTCTGTCTGTCGGGAGCGCTCCGGCCTGTCTCTGGTACATCCCAAGGAGGACTAACTATGTTATTGTCAGAAAGCACAGCCATCAGCTTCCCCGGTCTGGGGATAGAGCAGATCGATCCCCCCAGCGGTTTCTTCCTCTTCGGCTCTGATTTTGAGATCAAATTCTACGGCATCATCATCGCACTGGGGGTACTGCTTGCAGTGCTCTATGCCATGAAACGGGCCAAGGTCTTCGGTCTGACCTCAGACGATATCCTGAATGCCGCCATCGTAGGCATCCCCTGCGCCGTAGTGGGAGCAAGACTGTATTATGTCCTGCTCTACGGCACACCCCTGCGGGATTGGTTGCGGATCCGTGACGGAGGCCTTGCCATCTACGGCGGTGTCATCGGTGCGGTTCTGGGTGTGGCGATCTTCTGCTTTATCTCCCGTGAGAGACGGAAGAAATTCCTGCCTACCGTAGACATTGCAGGTCTGGGACTCCTGATCGGTCAATCCATCGGCCGTTGGGGCAATTTCTTCAATCGGGAAGCCTTCGGCGATTACTGCGACAACTTCCTTGCCATGCGGATCTCCGACAGATATATCCGCGGTCTTGCGGAAAGCCCCGCTCTGGCAGAACTGCGGCAGAAGGCGGTGGAAGGGGGCTACGAGGGCTTCGTACAGGTTCACCCCACCTTCCTGTATGAATCTGTGTGGAATGCTCTGGGTCTGGTTCTGATCCACTTCCTTTCCAAGAAGCGCCGCTTTGACGGACAGGTCTTCCTGTACTATGTGGCATGGTACGGTCTGGGTCGCTTCTTCATCGAGGGCATTCGGACAGACAGCCTGATGGGTGGCTCTATCCGTGCAAGCCAGCTTTTGGCTCTGGTCAGCCTGATCCTTTCTCTGGCTATTTTGGCATATGTACTGCTGATCAAGGAGGCCACCGGCCAAAATATGTTAGTAAACCTTTCCAAAACCCCACAAGAAGCTCCCTTAGAGGAGGAAGCTGTCACAGCAGCTCTCTCCACCCCCACAGAAGAAACTAAAGCAACTGAAGAAACGGAGGAATAAATACTATGACAACCTTTGACGAACTGAAAGAAAAAGCCCTGCAAGCCGCAGGCAATGCCGCCGATGCCGCCAAGCAGCTCGCCCTGATCTCCAAGTGCCGTCTGCAGATCGCCGCCGAGCAGGAGAAGATCCGTAGCCTGTACACCAAGCTGGGCAAGCTCTATTACAAGGACTACGTCACCGACGAAGAGCCTGACGAGGCAGAATACCGCCCCCTCTGCGACGGCATTTCCGAGCATTATCAGAGAATCAGCCGTCTTCGCAGTCTGATGGACGAGGCGAAGAACAACTTCCGGGATGTGAAGAAAAAGTACACCTCCGACAAGACCCGTCAGGATCAGGAGGAAGACACCCTCATCGCCTTAGTCTCCGCCACCGAGGAGAAGGCCCCCACCACCGAGGAAGATGAGCTTCTGGAAGAGCTCAACAACCTGAACAACAACGGCGGCTACGGCGAAATTTTGGAATAATTCACATATCCTGCATCAAGGCTCTGTCTCACAAGCAAGGTGAGACAGAGCCAATGATTTTCTTACAGACAGCTCACAGCATAGAGCAGGCACACTGCCCCTTCTCTGGTCAGGGTCTCACGGGACTCGATGACCATTCCGGCTTCTGACAGTGCCTGCACAGAGGAGGCCGCCCACCGAGGCTCTGTGCTATCCCCCACAGAGGCGCTGACAGGAAGACGGAGAATATTCTGC
>JAFOZC010000205.1 GCA_017391305.1 Oscillospiraceae bacterium
GATGGACGCACCTCTGGTGTACCAGTTGTTCTGCCAAGGGCACGGCTGGGTAGCTACGTGCGGACGAGATAAACGCTGAAGGCATCTAAGCGTGAAACTCTCCCTAAGATAAGATCTCCTCCCCCTTGAGGGGTAAGGCTCGACGTAGACTATGTCGTTGATAGGTCAGGGGTGTAAGTGCAGTAATGCATTAAGCTGACTGATACTAATAAGCCGAAAGCTTGACCTACATGAAGGAAGCAGGCTCGGTTGCACGAATAATCGAAGTCATGGAAATCAAGATATGTTCAGTTTTCAGGGTATGATAAGTACCTTGAATAAGAAAAGAACTTGCACCTTTAGCTCAGTTGGTAGAGCAACTGACTCTTAATCAGTGGGTCCCCGGTTCGAGTCCGTGAAGGTGCACCATGGCCCGTTGGTCAAGTGGTCAAGACAGCGGCCTCTCACGCCGCAAACGGGAGTTCGACTCTCCCACGGGTCACCAGTTCTTTTCAGTTGGTGTTGATTGCGATGAGGGTCCACCTGTTCCCATCCCGAACACAGAAGTTAAGCTCATTTGCGCCGACGATAGTTGCCGGGTGACTGGCTGTGAAAATAGGTAACGCCAACATTTTAACCTCCTCTTTTACAGGGGAGGTTTTTCTTTTTCTATTACGCTTTGTCCAAAATATATTATGTTTGTCATGCATAGGGTAACAATGTTCGATTCCCTCTTGACAAGTCTTAAATTTCTGATAATATGGAAGTATCAAACAGAAATATTTTAATAACGAAACGCTTTAAACCGCTAAACTTTCGTTATTTGATCCATACTTACCATAAAATTTTCGGAAAGGAGAGACGATGATGAAACTCAGATTTTGTCCCAATTGTTGCGGCAAAAACTATGTTGATCAATATGCCGTTGAGATACGCTGTTGTTTCTGTGGCACGGATTTCATTGATGAGCGACAATTGGAATATCGTATGACCTTTGACCCGCCTGACTTGGTGCCGGACCCTTGGATAGATTTCGGCTTTGACATGCTCAGGCACGGGGAATGGCGATTTGCCAGGTTGATCGCAGAACGGGTCATTTCGTTGGACCGTAGGAACGCATATGCCTATTTGATCACCCTTATGTCTGAGCGTTTTGTTTCTTCTATTCCGGCTTTACGGAATTGTGAGGAATCTTTTGAGGAAGATCCTGATTTTATTCTTTTCTGCAAGTATGCAAAGCCTCATGAAGTATCAGAGGTCCTTATGGAGTTGGAGCTCTGCAAGGAAAGAATCTTCAAAGCGGATATTTCGAATATTTACCATACCGCCGTGGCTCTTATGCGTAGAGCACAGACTGAGGGAGAGTATTTACAGGCAGCGGAGCTGTTCCAATCCATTTCCGAGGATTGCTTTGTCGATGCATATTATGCTCACTGCCTCAAACAAGCAGAAAGCTTCTGCAAAAAACGTCCGATTTTATTTTCAAGAAGAAAGAGCGCCGAGCCTTCGGGCCTTGCGGATTCTTTTCGATTTGTTTCTGCATTGCATTTGTGCAATTAAGCGGCAGTTCACCAAGGAGCTGTATGATCCATTGTATGAGATCTGTTCTCAGAACCCTTTCCCGGCAACCCAAGCACTCCTCTTTAGGCCTGAGGGGTGTGATGACTACCTCATTTCATCTTTTTATATCCGGAATTAGCTAATTCAAAACAACATATTTGATTAGAGTATATATACACAGAACCTTCGGTTTTTCGCTTCCTTCTCGGGAAGAATGGCTGAACGTAGAGTTTGCAGTTGGATCTTCCTTTTTTGCAACGTTCTGTCCACTGCCTTCCTACGGGCAAGCTACTTTCACAAGGGAAATCGGCACAGTGCTAAAGAACGCACTGTGCCGACTTTTTTGTTTTTCCGAGAACCCATGTTCCTTTTTATTTGTATGCTTTCATTCTGCCGTGGTCTCAGAGGATATCTTTTCTGCGGTAGTGGATGGCGGCCGGAGTGAGGGCTATGATGCTCAAGACGGCGCCTGTGAGGAGGTACTTCCAAGGAAGGCTTCCTTCATTGAGAATATAGGCTGGGTCAGTGTAGGCGTAGGGGCTCAGGTATTTGAGGAATTTCAGCTCCTCCACCAGATTGGACAGCAGATTGCCGAAATACAGTCCCATAGCCAGTGCCAAGCCTATGGCAAGGCTGTTTTTGCGAAGATAGGCCGACAGAGCGAAGGTCAGGCAGGCGATCTCCAGCTCCATGAGGGTGTAGGAGCCAAAGAGGAGTAGAAGCGTTTTTGCCCCTAAGGATTCTCCAATCACCGCCATAGCCCCAAGGGAAAGGACTGCGACCAGAAGGTTGTGGATCAGGATCCGGGTCAATACTGCGGCAAGCTTTTGTCGGAATACATACATTCGGGACACAGGGTGACACAGGAGGAATTCTGCGGTTCGATCGCCCTCTTCCTGCGCTAATGCGGAGATCCCCAACAGGGCGGCGAAGAGCCCACCGCCAATGCCCAGAGTATTGCCGCATTCAATGCCGAAGTAGCCTCCGAATTCTCCAAAGCTCAGCTGATCCATACCGAAGGCCGCTGAGAAGCTTCCCATATCCGAGAAGATCGCACTTACTTCGTCGATTTGCGCAGCCATTTCCGGGTATATCAGGATACATAGTCCAAGCATAAAGGATAATACAGCGGTCCAAATGATGAGGGCCGGTTTTCCTCGTTTCAGCTCGTGAATGTATAAGGTCATGCTTCTGCCTCCTTTGCGTAGTAGTGCAGGAAGATCTCTTCCAGATCCGGGTCTGTGATAGTCAGATCCTCAAAGTTGATCTGACTCAGGTGGGACAGCAGGGATTTCCCATCCCCACTGTACAGGAATCGCAGAGTATCGCCCTCTAAGTGCAGATCCCTCCCATGAGGAATTTGGGGAAGCTTCTCTACACCGCGCAGGATCACACGCTTCACATCCCGATGCCCCAGCTTCTCCACCCTGTCGCAGGCCAGGATACTGCCCTTGCTGATGACGGCGGCAGTTTTACAGTACCGTCCAATCTCGCTGAGTACGTGGGAGGACAGGAAGACCGTGGCCCCGTCTCTATTACGTTCCTGCAATATGGAATAGAATTCCTTCTGTATCAGAGGATCCAGACCGCTTGTGGGCTCGTCCAGAATATACAAACGGGGCTTATGCTGTAAGGCACAGATGATCCCCAGTTTCTTCCGATTGCCCAGAGACAGCTCACGGATCTTTCGAGTGGGATCTAAATCCAGCCTTTCGCAGAGAAGCTTTCCCTCCTGTCGGCAATCCTTTCTCCGCAGCTCCGCAGATAGCTTCAGAAGCTCGGAGACCTTCATTTTGTCGTAGTAGCCGCTTTCCGAGGGGAGGTATCCTATGTCGGAAAGGATGTCAGGCTGATTGCCTCCCACGGCTTTGCCAAAGATTCGGGCTTCTCCCGATGTGGGGCGGAGGAAGCCCAGAAGCGTGCGAATGGTGGTGCTTTTCCCTGCACCGTTGGGGCCGATGAAGCCGAAGAAATCCCCTTCCGCTACCTCCAGATCCACAGCCTCGATGGCTCTGTGACAGCCGTAGAATTTTGTGAGCTGTTTTGTTTCAATGGCATTCATGGGAGTCTCTCCTTTATGCTTTCATAAATTTCCATAGTGGCTTCCGAGCTTTCTCCGCCGATGAGCAGGAGCTTCTCTCCACTGCGGAGAAGGACGGCTTCCTCACAGCCTGTATAGGCATAGAGGGTGTAATTTCCGTAAGCTTTGCTATAGAAGCTTCCCATTTGCAGTCTGGCGGAGTGGAAGCCGGTGCGCCGTATGCCAAGGTCCGGGGACTTCACGTACTCCACAGAGCTGATAGCGGCATATTCCACCGTGAAATCTGCCATAAAGTCTGCTTCTATGGTAAAGGAGGTATCCCCATACTGCAGGCTGATATCTCCGGTAAACAGGATCACCCCAAGCACTGCGGCGATCGCAAGGATCAAAGCGACAAGGGCGATCCGAGAGAGCAGACTCTTCTTGGTCAAGGGCTTCTTAGGGATGGGAGCCAAACCGCCCTCTAACTGTCTGCGGTAGTAGAGGTAGGGATAGAGCAAACCGGTGCCTATGACAACGACCACGAGGAGGATCAGGAGGACAGGGAGCCATCCTTCGGGAAGGAATACACCTAACAGGAGGAAGAAGCCCCAGATCACCCAGACCCTGCCGCAGAAACGGTGGGTGGCATTCCAATTCTCTTCGCTATACAGAGTCCAAGGGGTCTTGATGCCCAGATATGAGTTCTGCGTGATTTTGGGCATATAGTTTCCGATGACCAGGAACAAGACACCGAGGAAGAGAGGAACGACACGGAAAAGGTTCAGGCTGTTTCCCATAGCGGCACTGTAAATCACAGCGGTGGAGAAGACGGAGGTTAAGGGGACGACCCACAGAGCAAGATGCATGGCCTTGGGGCTTTGCCGCTTTGTTTTGGGATCACGGAAGCTGATCCAAGCGCAGAGCCATTGCAGAGCCAGTAGGAGCGCAGGCAGGAGCAGAAGGACGATTCGCGGGCTTGCGACGGCATCGATGTTCCCATTCAGACCCCAGTGGATCGGAAGGATATCCGGCAAGCGCTCCCATAGGATCAGTCCCACCCAAAGGGGGAGCAGTGTGACCAGGGAGCCCAGGATCAGAGTCCACTTATACTTCTTCATTATTTTGAGACACTCCTTTCAAATCAGCCAGCCAAAGCATGGTTTCCTCCAATACTGAGGTATTGATCTCATAGAAAATAAATTTCCCCTCCCGACGGTCACGGATCAGATCTGCTTCCTTCAGAACCGACAGGTGTCGGGAGACGGAAGCTCCCGTCACAGGGAAATGCTCACAGATCTCCCCGGCAGAAAGCGCCCTTTGCTTCAGCAAATTCAGGATCTCTCGCCGAATGGGATCGGATAAGGCCTTCAGTGTCTGCTGTAAGCCCATAGCATCATCTCCTCGTTTAACATTTAACCTAATTGTTAAATGTATAATACCACAATAGCAGATCCTTGTCAAGAGGGAAGTTTTCGGCAGGAAATTCCTAAAAAGCTCTATATTCCCCCTGATACGGATACTTGACAAACGGGGGCTTCCTGCGTACAATATAAAAGAGTATGTATATTCTTCTTCCCTATGATATAAGGAGAGATGTTAATGACAGTGGAACGCATTACCGCCGCACAGAACCCCTTGATCCGACATATTCGCAAGCTTCAGAGCTCCCGGAGCTATCGACGGGAGTGCGGTCAGTTTGTCTGTGACGGCTGGAAGCTGTTGGAGGAGGCTTGCAAGTGGTATCCGCATCTTCTCACCGTGGTGTATACGGAGGGCCTCAGTTGCCCGCCGCTTCCCAAGACAGTTCGTGTGGTTCAGGTACCGGAGAGCCTGATGCAGAGCCTTTCTTCTATGAAAAGTCCTCAGGGGGTGGTCTTCACCTGCGCACTTCCCACGGCGGAGTCGGTTCTTCCCGTACCCGGTAGCTTGCTCTTGGATGGGATACAGGATCCGGGGAACTTAGGCACGATCCTCCGTACGGCAGATGCCTTTGGGATCCCCGTATATCTGACCAATGGCTGTGCGGACCCCTATTCCGAGAAGACCATCCGTGCCTCAATGGGTGCGGTGTTTCGCAGTGATCCCAAGTTTATCTCTATGGAGGATTGCCTGAGCCTATGCAAGGAAGGGGGCATTCCCATTGCGGCTACAGCTCTGACTCCCACCGCTGTGGATCTGAGGACTCTGGATTTGAGACAGTATATGACGGTCATCGGCAGTGAGGGGCAGGGGATATGCAGGGAGCTTTTGGAACGGTCCCAACAGCAGGTGATCATCCCGATGGAGCCCCGCTGTGAGTCTCTGAATGCCGCCATTGCTGCCGCCATCGTCATGTGGCAGATGAAATAACAAGAGAAAGAGTTGAAACTATGCTGAGACATTGGATCTGGCTATCCCGTTGCAAGGGGATCGGCCATGTGTCTGCAAAGAAGCTTCTGAGAATGTTCGGAACGGCTGAGAATATCTATTCCCTGACCTACGAGCAGTGCCTGTCTGCGCCCCGTCTGCCACAGCGTATCATCGATTCCATTATGGATAAGGACATGGGGGATATCGATGAGATCGTTGCCCGCTGTGACCAATTGGGGATTCGCTTTGTTACCTATGCAGACAGCCTTTATCCCGAAAGGCTGCGACAGATCCCGGATCCTCCCATAGTTCTGTATTACAAGGGTACGCTGCCCAATATCGACAAGGAAGCCGTGATCGGTATTGTGGGAACACGAGCCAGCAGTAATTACGGCATCGTTCAGGCGAAGCAGTATGCCTCACTGATCGCTCTCAGCGGAGGTGTCATTGTATCCGGCGGAGCAAGGGGGATCGACACCGTTGCCCTCCACAGCGGTCTGGGCTCGATTCTTCCTGTGATCTGTGTTCTGGCAGGAGGCTTGGACGAATATTATCCGCCGGAAAACAGAGGCCTGTTCGAGGCGATCTGTCAGCACGGCTGTGTGATCAGCGAATACCCTCCGGGGCAGAGACCTCACCCCAAGAATTTCCTTGCAAGGAACCGTATTATCAGCGGTCTGTCTGTAGGTCTTCTGGTAGTAGAGGCGCCCAAAGGCAGTGGCTCCTTGACCACAGCCCGTTATGCTCTGGAACAGAATCGGGACGTGTACACCATACGCAGAGCAGATGGCGGTGAACGCTGTATGGGCAATCAGGAGCTGCTGGATGCAGGCTGTGAGGCAGTGAAGGATGGTTGGGATATTCTGAGCCATTATCTCTTCCGCTTCCCGAACCTGCTGATCGACGGCAGAACCGCAGAGGCGGCCCGCATCCTGTATCAAGCACGCTTCGGCGCTAATACCGCGGTGTATTCCCCGGTCCTGCGAGAGCCCTTCGGCTTCGGCGGTTCCACAGCGCCTTCCACACCTGATTCTGCGCCCTACAAGGTAGAGCGTCCCCGGGATTTGACGGAAGTGGAATTCAAAGTCCTGTCTGTTTTCGACCATGGGCCTGTGGAGATGGACACCATCATTGCACGAAGCGGACTCAGTCCTGCAGATGTGGGCTTCGCCCTGACTACGCTGCAGATAAAAAAACGAATTATCAAGAATTTTGGTAATTCCTATCAAAGAATATGATTTGGAGGTTCCTTCATGGCAAAAGGAACAAATTTAGTAATTGTTGAGTCGCCGTCCAAGGCGAAAACCATTGGAAAATATCTGGGACCGGAATACCGAGTAGAGGCCTGTATGGGTCATTTGCGGGATCTGCCCAAGAGCACTATGGGTGTGGATATCGAGGCAGATTTCACCCCGGAGTATATTCCTCTCAAGGGGAAGGAAAGTCTGATCCAACAGCTGAAGACCGCCGCAAAAAAGGCGGACTATGTCTATCTGGCAACGGACCCTGACCGTGAGGGTGAGGCCATTTCCTGGCATCTGAAGGAGCTGTTCGGCCTGCCTGATGAGAAGGCAAAGCGTGTGACCTTCAACGAAATTACCAAGAAGGTGGTTCTGAGCAGTATTCAACAGCCCAGAGAGATCGATTATGATCTGGTAGATGCCCAGCAGGCACGACGGATCCTGGATCGGATCGTTGGCTATGAGCTTAGCCCTCTGCTGTGGAAGAAGGTTCGCAGAGGCCTGTCCGCAGGCAGAGTGCAGTCTGTTGCCACCCGTCTGGTGGTGGAACGGGAACGGGAGATCGAGGCCTTTGTTCCCAGAGAATACTGGACCTTAGATGCCTACCTCCGCTGTATGGACAAGGCCGGCGGCTTTGTGGCCCGTTACTATGGCGACACCAAGAAACGGGAGTTGGGCAGTGAGGCAGAGGTGGATCGGATCCTGCAGGACATTCAGGGCAAGGAGTTCACCATCGCCGCTATCAAGCGCTCGGAGAAGAAGCGCAGTCCCACCCCTCCCTTCATTACCTCTACCCTTCAGCAGGAGGCATCCCGAAAGCTGAATATGACCCCCCGTCGTACTATGGCCATTGCGCAACAGCTCTATGAGGGCATCGATATCTCCGGAGAAGGCACTGTGGGTCTGATCACCTATATGAGAACCGACTCTCTCCGCCTGTCGGAGGAGGCTCTCTACAGCGCTAAGGACTTTATTCTGGGTCGTTACGGACAGAGCTATTATGCCGGCGCACCTCGCCGTTTCCGCAAGAAGGAAGGGGCTCAGGATGCCCACGAGGCCATCCGTCCCAGTAATGTTTATTTGGATCCCGAACGGATCAAGAATGACTTGACTCGGGAGCAGTATCGTTTGTACAAGCTGATCTGGAGCCGCTTTGTGGCATGCCAGATGGCCGATGCTATTTATGATGCGGTGCAGATCGATACCCAATGTGCCGGACACGTGTTCCGCGCAGGGGAACAGATCCTGAAATTTGCGGGTTTTACCGCCGTCTATGAAGAAGGACGGGACGAGGATGAGGAGGAAAAGGGAGGCTCTCTGCCCTATCTGGACGGCTCTGAGAGACTAAGTCCGGAGAAGACCAAGAAGGAACAGCATTTTACCTCTCCCCCCTCCCGATATACGGAAGCGACTCTGGTCAAGGCTATGGAGGAACGTGGCGTAGGCAGACCTTCCACATACGCCGCCATTATTGCGACCATTCAGGACAGAGATTATGTGATCAAGAAGGACAAGCGCCTGTGGCCCACACCCCTGGGGATCGTGGTAACAGATCTGATGATCGAGCGCTTTAACGATGTTATTGACGTAGAATTTACCGCCAATATGGAGCGGAGATTAGACGAGGTGGAAGCCGGAAATATCCGTTGGAAGCAGATCCTTCGGGACTTCTATTCCGGCTTCAAGGCAGAGATGGCAGAGGCGGAAAAGGCTCTGGAGGGCAAGCGCATCAAGGTGCCGGACGAGGTTTCCGATGAGATCTGCGAGCTTTGCGGCAAGAATATGGTGGTGAAGATCGGACGCTTCGGCCCCTTCCTGGCATGTCCCGGCTTCCCTGCCTGCTCCAATACCAAGCCCATTGTGGAACGGATGCCCGGTCGCTGTCCCAAGTGCGGCAGTACCATCCTGAAGCGGAAGAGCAAGAAGGGCTATGTCTTCTATGCCTGTGAGCGTGGGGTGGATTGCGGCTTTATGACCTGGGATGTTCCCACGGATCACGACTGCCCCCGTTGCGGACAGACCATGTTCAAGCGCTCCGGCAAGGGCGCTATGAAGCCCTTCTGTATCAACGAACAGTGCGAGAATTTCCTGCCGGAGGACAAGCGAGGCTACAAGCGCCGCATGCCCAAGGCTACCACAGAGACGGTGGATACCGCCCAGGAGCTTCCGGAGAAGCCCAAAAAGACCGCCACGAAAAAAGGAACGAAGAAAAAATGATTGAAGTAAAAGTAATAGGTGCCGGCCTTGCCGGCTGTGAGGCGGCATGGCAGCTTGCAGAGAGAGGCTTTGCGGTCAAGCTCTATGAGATGAAGCCTCTGAAGAAATCCCCTGCCCATCACTGCAATGATTTTGCGGAGTTGGTCTGCTCCAATTCCCTGCGGGGTGACCGTTTGGAGAATGCGGTGGGCCTGCTGAAGGAGGAGCTTCGCCGCAGTGGCAGTTTGATCCTAGCCTGTGCCGATGCTACCCGTGTGGAGGCAGGAGGCTGTCTGGCGGTGGATCGCTACGGCTTCTCCGCTATGGTGACGGAAAAGATCCGTTCCCATCCCAATATTACCGTACTGGCACAGGAGGTCACTCAGGTGCCGCAGGGGCCTGTGATCATTGCTACCGGCCCTCTGACCTCCGATGGGCTCAGTGATGCCATCGGAGAGTACTTTGGCAATTCCAAGTATCTGCATTTCTTTGATGCCGCCGCACCTCTGGTGACCTTGGAATCCATCGACATGGAGTATGCGTGGTTTGCCTCCCGTTACGATCGGGGCTCTGCAGACTATATTAACTGCGCCATGTCCAAGATCGAATACAATGAATTTGTACAGGCTCTTGCCACTGCGGAAGAGGCAGAGGTACACGGCTTCGAGGACAAGAATATCTTCGAAGGCTGTATCCCTGTAGAGGTCATGGCAAGACGGGGGGTGGACACCCTCCGCTACGGTCCTCTGAAGCCTGTGGGACTTCGTGATCCCCGTACAGGGCTGGAGCCCTATGCCGTGGTACAGCTCCGTCGGGATAATGCCGCAGGCAATATCTATAACATCGTGGGCTTCCAGACCCACCTGCGCTTCCCGGAGCAGAAACGGGTCTTTTCTATGATCCCTGCTCTGCATAAGGCGGAATATGTCCGTTACGGTGTCATGCACCGCAACACCTTCCTGAATTCTCCCACTCTGCTGGATCATACCTACGCAGACAGACGCAATCCTCTGGTTGCCTTTGCCGGGCAGATGACGGGAGTAGAGGGCTATGTGGAGTCCTGCGCCTCCGGCTATGTGGCGGCGGTGTCTATGGCGGCCCGCCTCAAGGGAGAGCCTGTCCCCGATTATAGCAGAAAGACTGCTATGGGCGCTTTGGGCTATTATATCAGTAACGAATATGCCATCAACTTCCAACCTATGAATGTGAATTTTGGCATCATCGAGCCTCTGACAGAACGGATCAAAGGAAAGGCAAACAAGAATCTTGCCATTGCCAACAGAGCTCTGGAATATCTGGAAACTATGAGAAAAGAGGAACAAGCATGAGAATCATCATGGATGCAATGGGCGGCGACAATGCCCCTCAGGCCATTGTGCAGGGTGCTTTAGACTCTGCCAAGGAGTTTGGTGTACATATTATTCTGGTAGGCAGGGGAGAAGAGATCCTGACTGCCATGCGCCGCTGCGGCTATGAGACCCTGCCGGAGGGGGTAGAGATCGCCCATGCCGATGATGTGGTGGACATGCATGCAGAGGCCGCAGATGTGGTCAAGCAGCATAAGGGTTCTTCTATGGTTCAGGGTCTCAAGATGCTGGCAGAGGGGCAGGGAGATGCCTTTATTTCCGCCGGCAACACAGGCGCTCTCCTGTCTGCGGCAACACTGGTGGTCAAGCGGATCAAGGGCATTCGCCGTGCGGCTTTCGCTCCGGTGCTGCCTATCGGAACCGGTGCCATTCTCATCGATGCCGGTGCAAATGTCGTCTGTACCCCGGAATTCCTGCTCCAATTCGGCTGTATGGGCTCTCTCTACGCTAAGAAGGCTCAGGGAAAGACCAATCCCCGTGTGGCGCTCCTCAATAACGGTGTGGAGGATAGCAAGGGAGACGATCTCCACAAGCAGGCGTATCAGCTTCTGAAGGAAGCGGGAGAAAAGGGCCTGATCAATTTTGTCGGGAATGTAGAGGCTCGTGAGGCAGTTGGCGGCGATGTAGATGTTATCGTAGCAGACGGCTTCTCCGGTAATGTGTTCCTGAAAACCGTGGAGGGTACTGCTTTGTACATGTCCAAGCTGATAAAGGGGATGTTTACTCGGAACCTCCTGACGAAGATCGGCGCTCTCCTGTGCAAGAAGGGCGAGGACATCAAGAAGCAGATGGACTACCGTGAGGTAGGCGGCTCTCTCATCATCGGCATCTCCAAGCCGGTCATCAAGGCTCACGGCTCCTCCGATGCCCGTGCCGTTCGGGGTGCGATCAAGCAGGCCATGGGAGCGGTGAACAGCGATTACTGTCAGGATATCCGTGACAATGTGGCGCTTATGAGTCTGCCCCGTGAGGTGAAGGATGTATAGGGAGCTGGAGGAGGCACTGGGCTATCGGTATAAGGACAGATCCCTTCTGCAGCATGCCCTTTCCCATTCCTCCCATGCCAACGAGGTGCAGAGGGATCCTCTGCGGAGCTATGAGCGATTGGAATTTTTGGGAGATTCCATTCTTGGCTTCGTCACGGCGGAATATTTATATCAAAGCTTTCCCAACAAGCAGGAGGGGGAGCTGACTCGCATCCGTGCAGATCTGGTTTGCGAGAAGAATCTGTCCGAGGTCGCTGAGCAGATCCGTCTGGGGGACTATATCCTTCTGGGTCACGGAGAGGCTCAGGGCGGCGGCAGACATCGGAAGGGCATCCTCTGCGATGTTATGGAGGCGCTGATCGCCGCAGCCTATTTGGATAGTGGCTTTGCAGAGGCCAAGGGGATCATTTACCGCCTGATCCTGCCTAAGCTGAAGAATCTGGCAGGGAACCACGATTATAAGACGGAGCTCCAGGAACTGGTACAGAGGAAGAAGGGACAGCTTCTCCAATACCGTGTGTTGGAGGAGAAAGGGCCGGATCACTGCAAGGAATTCCTGGTACAGGTGCTTCTGAACGGACAGGAGATCGGCAGAGGCGAAGGCACCAGCAAGAAACGTGCCGAGCAAGCTGCCGCCGCCTGCGCCCTTGCATACAGTAAAGAATAGAAATTTGAACAAGCATACAGACCTTCGTCGCCGCAAGCGCAACAGGACGACCCCTTGTCATCCATTTCATGACAAGGGGTCGTCCTGTTGCCTGATCACGGAGTGCATTCACACAAATCATAGTGCAGAGGCGAGCCTCGTCATCCCGTTTGGGATCACAGAGATCGTATCAGGTGTCGATCGGGCCTATTCCCTTTGCAGGCTATTTGGGGAGGAATGTGGGAACTTTTACACATTGCCTTGACAAAGTGATGGGGGAACGATATAATACAGAAAGATGATTTTCGGGAAAGCTTACCGTGGGGAAGACTGCGGTATAGCCAATGTCCCCCGTCTATATCGGTGATGATGCCGCAGTGGATGCTTTTTATACCCCGGTAAGGAAAGAGGGGATCATCCCTGCCATTGAGAGCGCACATGCTGTGGCCTTCGGGATGGAGCTTGCAAGAAAAATGGGCAGGGGCTCTGTTCTCATTAACCTTTCCGGCAGAGGAGACAAGGATATGGATTATATTATGGAAAAATACGGACTCCGCTGAAAGAAAGGGGAGAAACAATTTGTTCATAAAAGCTTTGATGTTTATTGATTTTTTGCGGAGGAAAATATGATATCCTTACTCCGAAGAAAATCACAAAGCAATGACCTTCAAGGAGGCTTATGCCATGAATGCATACGAAAACAACTCGGGAGTGCCGGCGCAAGGCTATGATCCCAATATGGTACCTCCCACATCACAGGGGAATTTTATTCCCCCTATATCGGAGCCCCAAGACCATGTACCCGAGGAGCGGAGCAGTCGAGACTCGGGGCAGGGCTCCTATATCCCCCTGACGAGGCAATGGCAATCTTCCCAAGGGGAGATCGATCCGTTCTATGAGCCTACGGAGCAGGAAAGACCCTATCCGGAGCCCTTCGGAATGCCGCCTTATTCCATTCCCGAACAGGAAAACCGAGGGATGCCCTTTATGCAGGAGCCCTACGGTTACGGTGGCATTCCGCCCTATGCACCGCCTCCCAAAAAGAAGAAGTCCCCCAAGGGAAGGACGGTGGTAGCCCTTGCTCTGTGCTGTTCTATCTTAGGCAGTATTTTAGGCGGCGGTGGGGTTCTCCTTGTCCAACGGCTTATGGACAGGAATCGGGAGGACAAGGAGCTGGTCTATCTTCTGGAAGGCCGCAGAGAGAACCTTCAGCTACAGTCGGAGACCGTCGATACAAGTCAGGAAATGACACCCACTCAGGTTTATGATGCCAATGTCCGTTCTACGGTAGGTATTACTACCACAGCCACTACTACCAACTTCTGGGGCTATCGTACCACCTCTGCCGCCTCGGGCTCCGGCTTCTTTATTACGGGAGAGGGGCATATTCTCACAAATTTCCATGTCATAGAGGGCTCTGACAGCATCACCGTCACCCTGTACAGTGGGGAGAATTACGAGGCAGAGCTTCTGGGCTATGACGAGAGCAATGATATTGCTGTTCTGAAGATCCATTCAAGCAACACGCTTCCCGTGATCCTGGGAGACTCCGATGCCCTCCGTGTGGGAGACAGTGTGGTAGCCATCGGCAATCCTCTGGGAGAGCTGACCTTCTCCCTGACCTCCGGCAGTGTCAGCGCAAAGGATCGGGAGGTCACCTTTGCAGGCAGTGTCCCCATGAAGCTGATCCAGACGGATTGTGCCATCAATTCCGGCAATTCCGGAGGAGCGCTGTTTAACCTCTACGGCGAGGTCATCGGTGTGACCAACGGCAAATATTCCGGCAACAGCTCCTCTGCCAGTATTGACAACATCGGCTTTGCCATTCCCATCAACAGCATCCGAGAGATCATCCGAGGGATCATCGAAGACGGCTATATTATGAAGCCTTATGGGGGAATTTCCTTGGCAGATCTGGGCTTTGAGGCCCAGTTCTACGGTCTGCCCATGGGAGCCTTGGTGCAGGGAGTGGATGCCCAAGGCCCTGCCGCGGCGGTGCTTCAGCAGGGAGATATCATCATAGAAGCCAACGGCAATACGATCTCCGGGGCGGCCCGACTCATCCACCTGATCGAGGCATCCCAAAGCGGAGACACTCTGAATTTGTCTGTCTACCGACAGGGTCAGGTTCTACAGCTATCCCTCACACTGACCGACCACCGCCGTCCGGCGATTCCCGGCAGCGGAAACAGCTATTACTGATTTTTTATACCCCGGAGATATCATACACCGAAGCTCTCCCACCGAGAGGGCTTCGGTGTTATGTTTGGGGAACAAGTCACTGCTGCCAAATCCACAGAAAAAGTGTCTTTTGGGGGTGCAAAATTCCTTGGGAAATGGTATAATACAGAAAAAAGATAAGGGGAGGAATGGAAATGTACCATTTTGAGGAAGAAGCCTACAGGAAACGGGTGGGCTGGTTCTGCAAGGCTCGTTTCGGAATGTTCATTCATTGGGGACTGTACAGTATCCCCGGTCGGGGAGAATGGGTACGGAGCAATGAGGAAATGCCGGAAGGGGAGTATCTTCCGTTTTTTGAAAATTTTACCGCCAAGGATTTTGACCCCACCGCATGGGCGAGGGCTGCCAAAAGAGCCGGTATGGGCTATGTGGTCATGACCGCCAAGCATCACGACGGCTTCTGCCTCTTTGACAGCCAATTGACCGACTTCAAATCTACCAACACCCCCTTCGGCAGAGATGCGGTCAGGGAATTTGTGGAAGCGGTACGGGCAGAGGGGCTGAAGGTGGGGCTGTATTTCTCCCTCATTGACTGGCATCACTCGGACTATCCCCATTACGGTGACCGCTACCATCCCATGCGTAATGACCCGAAATTCGAGAATTCCCAAAGGAATTTTGACCGCTATTTGGACTATATGCACGGTCAGATCCGTGAGGTCTGCAGTCATTACGGCAAGCTGGATCTGCTGTGGTTCGACTTTGGCTACGACCACCTGAGAGGTGAGGCGTGGAGGGGAACGGAGCTGGTCAATACGGTTCGCACCCTGCAACCGGGGGTACTCATTGACAATCGGATCGAGGTCAGCGGAGAAGGCTTCGGCTCTCTGTACCGCTGTGAGCCGACACCCTATCACGGGGACTTTGTGACCCCGGAGAAGTTCATACCTCCACAGGGGATCCGAGATGTAGAGGGCAAGCCTATGGTTTGGGAATCCTGTGTGACGATGAACAACAACTGGGGCTATTGTCCCACGGATCATAACTTTAAGCCTGCTTCTCTGCTGATCAAGAAATTGGTGGAATGTGTCTCCAAGGGGGGCAACATGATCCTGAATGTAGGCCCGGACGGAGATGGGAACATTCCGTGGGAATCCTTGGAGATCTTGGAACAAATCGGCACATGGATGGACAAGAACGGCGAAAGCATCCGAGCTTGCGGCCCATCCTCTCTGGAAAAGCCGGAATACGGACGCATTACCCAAAAGGGCAAGCGCCTCTATGTCCATATTTTTGAGAATACCTTAGGCCCTCTGCCTCTTATGGGGCTGAAAAAAGAACAGGTGGAATCCCTGCGTCTTCTGGACGGCGGAAGGGCTGTGCCTATTTCCACAAGCTGGGTACACAGTGACTATCCCGAGATCCTGTTTGCTGATCTGGGGGCTGACCCGGTTTTACCCGATGCCGTGGACACGGTTCTGGAAGTATCTTTGAAAGGATGAATGACAATGAAATTTCCTGTAAGCCCACGCTACAAAGCCATTATTTTACGGCAATATGATCGGAATATGTCCGCCTATCCGCTTATTAGAGAGAAGGTGGATGCCTATCTCCGAGATCGGGAGGAGGATCTGAGCCTGTGTCTGAAATACCTCTACGGCAATATGGCGGCGCAGGATGTGCTGTCCTCTCCTGTGGAGCTGTTTGCAAGCTATGGGGAGGCGACCTTAAGAGCCTGTGAGGAAATGGACTATCTGCGAGATGTGCCGGAAGAGATCTTCTTCCCCTATGTACTGTACCATCGGGTCAATTCCGAGTGTCTGGATGACAGCCGTGGCTTCCTTATGGGAGAACTGCTTCCCTATGTGAAGGGGAAAAGAATGGAGCAGGCCGCACTCAACGTGAATTACTGGTGCTATGCCCATGCCACCTATACACCCTCCGATTACCGCACCTTAGGCCCTCTGGGCATCCTTCGCAGTACCCTTGGTCGTTGTGGGGAGGAAACTGTCCTCGCAGTAGCTGCGCTACGGAGCGTGGGCATTCCCGCAAGACAGTGCTACTGTCCCAAGTGGGCGCACTGCGATGATAACCATGCTTGGGTAGAGGTCTGGGTAGAGGGGCAGTGGCACTATATGGGAGCTTGTGAGCCGGAAGCGGTGTTAGACCGTGGCTGGTTTACCTCTGCCGCCTCCCGTGCCATGCTGGTGGATACCAAATGCTGGGGAGATCCGGAGACAGAGACCCTGTACAAAGCTGTTCAGTGTACCTCCCGTTATGCCCCTACCCGTGTTCTCACTGTCAAGGTGACGGAAGGAGGACAGCCGGTTGCCAATGCTCGGGTATGCTTCCAAATCGTCAATTACAGCGAGCTTTTCACCCTTCGGGAGGCGCTGACAGATGAGCGGGGCAGGGCTTCCTTTGAGACAGGCTTGGGGGATCTGTTTGTCTGCGCCGTATCGAACGGTAAGGTAGCTTTGGAAAAAGTGGATCTTCGGCAGAAGGATACGGTGAGCTTGGAGCTGCAGTCCTCCTTCCCGGAATTTATGACCGCAGATATCGTGCCTCCTGAGGATAGCAGTGGCACCGTTCCCCATGTGGATCACCCCCGACACAGAGAGCTTCTCCGCCGCTGTGAGGCTCACGCTCAGGCAAGGCGTGACCGCTTCTCTACAGAGAAATATCTGTCCCTTGCAGGCTTGAATGCCTCAGAGCTTCGGGCTTTCTTGGAGATGGATCGCTATTCACGGGAGCAGAAGGAGGAGCTTCTTTCCACCCTGCGCCCCAAGGACTTTGCGGATATCCGCTGTGAGACCTTGGTCGATGCTATGGAGTCTGCTGAGAGTGCAAGGGAACAGTATCCCCCTGATATTTTTCGGGACTATATTTTAGCCCCTCGCATTGCAGAGGAAATGCTCCTGCCGGAGCGCAGGAAGATCCGCAGTCTGTTCTCCCAGAGCTTCACAGAGCCCGATCAGATCTCGGAATGGATGGAATCCCACATGGAGCTTTTGCCCGACCGTGGGATCCGCAATTTCTACCCCTCTCTTTTGGCCTGCCTTGAGAACAGACAGGTACCGACCTTTGTATGGGATGCACTTTTTGTGGCGGTGTGCCGTGCCTTCTGCCTCCCTGCCGCAATAGAGCCCCATACCGGCTACGGCCAATGGTTAGACCGTGGGGGACTGTGGCACAGCATTCGCCCCAAAGAGAAGGAAGTGAAGCTGCACTTAGAGCTGCCACAGGGGAAGAAGCTCCGATACGCCGAGCATATCACAGTGGCCCGTTGGGACGGTGGCAATTTCGTGACCCTGAAGTACTCGGATACGACGGTGGAAAAGGACGATTGCTTCTCCCTGCAGCCGGGCTTCTACCGAGTGACCGTCAATACCCGACAGATCGACGGTACTGCTAGCGTGGCTCTGTGGCATCTGCCTGTTTCGGAGGACAGAAGTCTTGCCATCACGCCCCCGGAGGATCAGACCTTCCGTCGGTTGAAGCAGATCCCTCTGGAGCTTCCCCAAGGCCCTCTGAAGACTCTGCTGGATCGGGAAAGGGACAGAAGGCATATCTTGATCTTTGCCGATCCGGGAAGTGAGCCCACAGAGCACCTCCTGACCGAAATGCTGGAATCTGCGGAGGAATTCCAAAATTTGGATTGCCGTATCCTTCTGTTCACGGAATCGGAGGAAGCTCTGTCACACCCCACCCTCCAAGGGATCAAGAGCCGTATTCCCAATGTACAGCACCATGGGATCCGAGATCCGCAGGCTCTGGCATGCCTTTACCGCCAAATGAAGGTGGGAGATCTCCGTTTGCCCTTCGTCCTTTGCACCGATCAAGAGCTTTGCGGTGTCTATGCCGATGCCAATTATCGTATTCGCCTTGCTCAAACCCTGTTAGATATCCAACGATATCTCCAATCCCGTATCGATTCCTAAATTGCCTCCCTAAGCCAAAAGGACACCGCCTTGGAAGACGGTGTCCTTTTTCGGTATGACAGGGTATTGTTCGTCGGCATAAGCGCCGAGCCTCTTGGAAGGGGGAGCAATAAACGGATGAACAAGATTTGTTACAGCCTCTTAGTCTTGTTGACGGAGCTCTTTCAGAGCAGTGACGGCAAGATCTACTTCCTCGCAGGTGTTAAAATGGGAGAAGCTGAAACGGACAAGACCTTGGGTATCTGTGCCTAAGGCTTTGTGCATGAGGGGGGCGCAGTGGGCTCCGGGACGGGTGGCGATGCCGTAGTCCTCTGCCAAGCAGTCTGCAAGGGTGGCAGAATCCATGTTGGGAAGGTTCAGCGCCACAATAGGACCGTGGGAGCCTTCCGGGTCACCATGGATCCGAATGCCGTCTATGTGCCGGATATTCTCATAAAAGTATCGGGTCAGGGCATCTTCTTTCTCCTTGATGACCTCTAAGCCCATTTCTTCCAGATAATCCATGGCGGCAGACAGACCGGCGATACCGTGGGTATTGAGAGTTCCTGCTTCCAATGCTTCCGGGAGCTTGGGCGGCTGTTCCTTCAGATAGCTCTGCACACCGCTTCCGCCAACGGTCAGGGGGCGAAGGGAGATCCCTTCTCTCAGAAGCAGGCAACCTGTCCCCTGAGGGCCCAGCAGACCCTTGTGACCGGTGACACAGAGGATGTCTATGGCCATTTCCTTCATGGAGATGGGCAAATATCCCGCACTTTGAGAGCCGTCCACCACGAGCAGAAGACCGTGCTTTTTGGTAAATGCGCTGACAGTTTCCAGATCCGTAATATTCCCGGTAACATTGGACATGTGGGTGCAGATCACCGCCTTGGTATTGGGTCGGAGGAATTCCTCTAATTTGGAAAGCTGCAAGACCCCCTTGGCATCTGTGGGAATATAATCGGTCTGAAGACCGATTTGCCCTTCCAGACGGTACAGGGGGCGGAGAACGGAATTGTGCTCTGCAACAGTGGTGATCACATGATCTCCGGGAGAAAAGAGACCGCAAATGGCAAGATTTAAGCTGTGGGTAGCATTGGCGGTAAAGACCACGTGATCCTCACGGGAGCAGGAGAAGAACCGTGCCAGCTTCTGACGTGCTTCATAGACAGCTCCGGCGGCTCTGCGGCTGCTTGGGTGCGCCCCTCTGCCGCAGTTGCCCATGGTGGTCATGGCCTTTGTAACGGCCTCGATCACCTGTGGAGGCTTGTGCAGGGTAGTGGCGGCATTGTCGAAATAAATCATTATATCACCAACTCAAAAAATCCCTCGTAGGGAAGCTGCTCCTTCTCCATAGCTGCCAAGATCCGAGGCTTTTCGGCAATGGGGGCTTTCCAGCACACTCCACAGCCTGCATGGATCACCGTAGGCACAGGGATCAACCTGCCGGGAAGCCCATGAGCCGAGGCATGGGCCTCCATCGCCATCGCTTCCGTAGTGGTGGAGAAGGTCAGAAGGATACAAAGCTCCTTCCTCCGCATCAGGGACGGATAATGTGGTCTGCCTGACTCAGCAGCTCCACGATGCTATACATATTGGTAACAGAGCCTACAGCCAATTTGTCCTTCAGCCCATAGAAATCCAGACAGGTGCCGCAGGTATAGATCGCTACCCCTTGGGCCTCCATGGACTTCAGATCCTCCAGAGATACACTGCCCTCTGTGGGGATGGAAGCACCGCCGTTATAGAACAGGATCGCCTTGGGAAGGGTCTCCTGCTGAGACAGGGCATAAATGAAGCCCTTCATCAGCAGCTTGCCCAATTCCTCACTGCCGGAACCCATAGTGGCAGAGGTCACCGCAACGACGGTGTTTCGCTCACAGCCACAAACCACAGGGGCTTGCGCCTCTTCCTTGATATCTCCGGCAATGGTCAGAACAAAGTAACCGTCCCCTTCTGTCACAGCAACCTCCAAACCTTTGGTGGCCGCCATCCGCTTCACGTTCTGCACAGCAATGTCATTATCCACATATACCTGTACCTCTTCATTGTCCTGCCGATCCTGCAACGCCTTGTTGGCAATCACCACAGGCAGGGGACAGGCCTTTCCTCTTGCATCAACGATCATAGTATTATCTCCTTCTATATCGGTTTCGGATATCACACAGTCTGCGACATCCTTATGTATGCCTCTATTTTACAGCTACCATGCAGATCTGTCAATGTGAAATCCCCTTTGATATCGGATATTTCCTCGGAGTCGGAATACCTGTCGGTCTGTGAGGAATCTCATTTCCGAAGGACTCCCTCCGTTACATTCGCTTGAGTGCTTTGACAGAAAGCGGTCATGCTTTCTTTCATCCCGGAAGGGTGCAGGGCTCATTGCGCCGTTCAGTACACATTATCTATCGTTGCGATTTTCCGAAGAGAGCCTTCATCCTTTATGAGGTATCCTTTCTTCGACTTCTCTAAGATCCCTTGCTTTACAAATTTTGCGATTACATACGGAAGTATACCGCCTGAATTGGGATCGGTCATATGCTTTTCACCGGATGCAGTTCCATATATCCTCTTGTTCCCACAGGCTCCAATTGAATCCGGGGATTGCTGTCATCCCAAGCATATCCTATGGTCTGAGGATCAAATTTTTTGATCGCCTCCCATACCTGCTCAATTGCTTCCCCAAAATTCTCCTCCGCAAAGGGTTCGCCTTGGAACATGATGTATTTACATTTAGGCAGTTCGATCACATCGAATCCCTTTGGGATCTCCCCAGAATAGTCCGTTGCCACCTCTACGCCCTGCACATACTCGGATGTACCTGCTTTGATGTGATTTTTCGGAAGCCATAAACACACAGGTTCGCCGCCGATAGACTTCATACTGCACAGCAAGCCCCAAACATCACAGCCGACTTCCTCACAGTATTTGAAGTATTCCGTTGCTTCTTTTCCCCGTTTGATAATGACTTTTCTTTCCGGCTTCTCGACTACTTGTAAAAATACGGTCTTTACTTCCCTCATGTCTTTGTTCTCCTTTTTCTTTGCATATTTAATGCCATAGGGTTTGAACAGATAGATCGGAGTGGGACATAGGGAATACTCATACGGATTACAGCCAAACTCTTTATAGAACGCTCTTTGAAATCCATCTACGCTCTCAAAACCGGCATCATATGCAACATCAATGATCCTTCCTTTTTCATCCCGCAAACGGAGTGCTGATTTAGATAACCGTAACCGCCTGCTGTAAACAGCAGGGGTCATATGGAGCAAATCCACAAAAAGCCTGTAAGAGTACCACGGCGAATACCTTGAAGCACGGGCTAACTCTGCCATCGAAATATCCGCATCAAGATGTGCCGCAATATAGTCCTGCATCCTTTGAACCGCTTCGATATGTTCCTCCATTTCTGTTCACCTCCTTATGTGCATATTATAATGTGTACTGACAACGCAAATACCCTTGAAAGCCAAGGCTTTCAGAACTGTTATGCGCTGTTCAAGGGGCTGTCTCCCAATGCGCCACCCTTTTGATACAGCTTCACCTTTATTCTTTTCCTTCCGTATTTCCCATTGATCGAGTAGCCTGAAGCCCCTTTCCACCGAGCACAAAAATACTCGGTGGAAAAAACACCGTGTATCATGTATGCAAACCTATCGAAAGGGCTTCATCCAGCCATTTTGATAGGTTCCCACATTCTTTCTGTGGGGAATCAGTCGCAACAGCGCCTGAATCAGCAGACATTATTATAGAAGAAGCCGAACTGTTTTTCTCGACTTATTTTGCTGAAATCATACAGCCACCCCAACCCACAGAGACGGCTACTTCTATCGCCCGGACAAATTCAAGCTTACCTAACCGAATGATACCACAATAGAATTCTCTTGTCTATTCAAAATAACCGAAAATCCCCATGGAACCATGAATCCAATCCATCACTGATCGCGTAGGAATGCGGTTCGCAAGAGGAATTAGTGCGGTGAGTCAGAAGGAGTCTGCGGGGAGAGTCGGTGCGGTGGGTCTGTGGGGAGAATTGGTGCAGTGAGCCCTCTCAGTCCCTTCGGGACAGCTCGACCGTCGGGAGAACTAAGGGTGCGGTGAGAAATCGACAAACAGTACGATGAATCCCGGTTTAGCGAGCAGTTCAATTTCCGTATATGCCATCATAAAATCGTATGCATTTGTCGCATAAGCGAAAAGGAGCAGGCGAAAAACCTACTCCGAAAATTCAGAAAATGCACCATAACTACGGAAAAATAAAGAAATCGAGCATCCATAACTGAAATATGTTATGAACACTCGATATGGCATATACTACATTATTTGATACAATGCATCGTTGTTGTATCGAGCGTTACATTCGTTAAATCACCGGAATACTCTGACGATCGAATATCCGATGTAGAAGAACACTTCCCTCGCTAAGAATGGAAACTGTGTTTTTGCACTTATGTACATAGTTGTTGGTGTTGGTGAGGAACAGGCATCGATGCCATAGTCACTTGCCATTAACA
>JAFOZC010000206.1 GCA_017391305.1 Oscillospiraceae bacterium
CTCCAAAAATCCCGGTTTGTCGAACAGTTTGAAGTTAGCACACGGCTCTTGCCTCTCCCTCCGGGAGAGGTACCTCCCGAAGGGAGGGGGAGAGGGATGTGCAGGCAGTTCGTGGTGGAATGCGGTTTCGTATGGGGGTGGTGCGGTGGGTCTGTGGGTGGTTTGTGGGTGGAATCGGTGCGGTGAGCCCTCTCAGGCGCTTCGCGCCAGCTCTCCCGGAGGGAGAGCCAAGGGCTTGGTGGGGATCTATGGGTGGAGGGAGAGCCAAGGGTGCGGTGGGGATTGGTGGATAGGGCGATAAATTTCGGTTTTTTTGAGGGGGATTTGCTTGTGAAGGTGGGCTTAGAGGGGGATGACGGTGTTTTGGGTGCGGGAGCGTTCTGCGGCGAAGCAGATGAGGTGGCTTTGGAGGGAGATGGTGGCGCCGGTGCGGCTTTCGCCGCCGTTGCGGAGGATGTTTAGGAAGTCCCTCATGATGCCGAAGTCGCCGCCGCCGTGGCCGCTGGTTGCTTGTGCCATATCCAGAGGGATGAGGCGCTTCTCGCCGCCGAAGGGGTGGAGGACGATCTCTTTTGTTCCCATGTCTGCTTGGATCTGACCCTTTGTGCCGAAGATCTTGAGCTGACGGGAGAAGTCGGCGGAAAGGCCGGTCATGGTGAAGGTGGCAAGGGCTCCGTCCTCAAACTCCATGTTCACCACCTGACGGTCCACCACATCATTGTCGCAGTGATAGACACAGCGGCCGTAGGGGCCTTCCTCTAAGGCCTTGCGGCGGCCTGCCTCGCTTAAGTCCGTGGTGATCACATCTACGGGCCAGCCTGTCCGTGTCATGTCCAGATACAGCTTGGGGGCGTAGTAGGGACAGGTCTCTGCATGGGGACAGCCGTCAAGACAGCGCAGGGGTGCGCCCTTGGGAGCATTTTTCGAGGTGAAGTGGCGAAGAGAGCCGAAGCTCTGTACCCTTTTGCAATTCTTGCCCATAAGCCAGAGAATGATGTCGATGTCGTGGCAGGATTTTTGCAGGAGCATGGGGCTGGTTTCCCGAAGAGTTCTCCAGTTGCCACGGACAAAGCTGTGAGCCTGATGCCAGTAGCCTACGTTTTCGATTTGGTTAATGGTGGTGACCTCGCCGATGCATCCTTCGTCGATCAGAGCCTTGAGGGTCATGTAAAAGGGGGTGTAGCGCAGGACGTGGCAGACTGCCAGCTTACAGCCTGTTTCCTTTGCCTTCTGTACAATACTGCGGCACTCCTCTTCCTTGTTACTCATGGGCTTTTCCAGAAGCAGATGGTAGCCCAGATCCATTGCCTTTAGGGCCGGGGCGGTGTGGTCGTCATCCAAGGTGCAGACAAAGGCGCAATCTGCCATAGGGGGCTGAGCCAGAAGCTCCTGCCATGTGGCATATCGGGCTTCTTGGGGCAAGCCCAGGGAATCTGCCAATTGATCCCTCCTGTCCTGACGAGGCTCTGCAATGGCAACGATCCGCAGCTCCTCGGGATGCTCCTTGGCATAGCTTGCGTAGGTGCTTCCACGGCTTCCTGCGCCTAAAACGACGGCGGTGATTTGTTTCATTAGAAATTCCTGCCTTTCTTTGCCCTGCACAGTGGCAGGGTGTAATATGATCATAACAAATGTTCTTGGGTTGGTGCTTTGATCTCGATCCCCCTTAAGAGGGGATCGAGATCGGTGGGGTTATCCTACAAAGTAGGCTTTGGCACTGTCGGAGTAGGCAAAGAGTGCCTTGCACAGCTCCAGAAGGGTGCCGGTTTTATTGTTGCCGTAGGTGTCGGCACTGTATTGCAGGGTGGGGGAGACGGGGGTAGCTCCCTGGTAGATCCGAGCGGAAACCACTGTTCTCAGCTCTGCCGCCAAGAGGGCATCCAATGTGAAGGCATAGAGTCCCTTTTCCTCACTGTACAGCTCTGCCTTGTCTAAGGTCAGGAGCTTGGACTGACCGTAGATATCCTTGTAGCTGATTTGCAGGACAAGCTCGGAAACATTGCCACTGAAGCTGCCCGTGGAGAAGATGAACTTCAGAGCCACCTTGGACTCTAAATTCAGGGCCTTGCCTGCCCAAGTGACAGAGGGGCTCACCGTATCGCTCAGGACGGTGTTGGTATTGCCGAAGGTCACGGCTTGGATATCGCTGAGATAGCTCTTGTGAAGGGTGGTCATATTGCTGTCTGCAAGGGCATCGGTGCGGTAGGACTTATAGATCTGCGCCTTAGTGCCGTAACGGAGGAGATCTGCGCAGAGGGTCTTCAGAGCCGTGGGACGGGAAGCGTTGGTAAGCTGGGAATAGGCGTAGGTGGCGATACTGTACTCGTCCACAGGGGAGCAGTAGGGCTGACCGTTCTTGGTGCCGTAGAGGACGGAGGAGACCAAGTCGTTCATCTGCACAGCGGTGAGTCCCTTCAGGGTGAAGTAATAATACTGGCCATGATCCTCGGCCTGCAGGCGGAGGGTCTGAGTGCCGATATAGCGGTTGCCCTCATAGCAGGCAAGGGTGCTTTCCACATAGAGGCTTGTGAGATCGAAGCCTTCCAGCACAGACTTGGACACTGCCAGATTGATGGAGATATCGCTTGCCAAATTAAGGCTGTGGTTCAGCTTCAGGGAAGGATCTGTGAGGGGCTCCATGGATTCCTTTCTTCCGCAGATGCAGACAGCCTCTGTATAGCTGTGGGGGGCTTGGGTGCTGTAATCACAGGCCTTGCAGGTGACACTGTGGGCTTCCGGGCTGAGATCGGTGTAACTGTAGCTGTGGCCGGTGGGGGGAAGGGTCTGCTGTGCCACCAGAACCGTGCCGCAGACAGAGCAGTGACTACCCTCTGTCTTGCCGGAGGCGGTACAGGTGGGAGGGACGGCTCCGTCCGTGACAGCGCTGTGTCCCTTGGGAGCAAGGGCCTGTGTTTTTGTTTCCCCACAGGCGGAACAGGTGAAGCTGCGGATGCCCTCTTCTGTACAGGTGGGGGCGGTGGTGATGCTGCCGCTGTTCCAGAGGTGAAGCTCTGTGAAGCTGTAGCCGCAGGCACAGGCGCAGTTATGATTTTCCTTATCCTGTGAGCTGTGGCTGTAGCTGTGGGCAATGGCTGTGAAGAGGGGGCTGACCACCGTGTCCTCGGTGATCTTGCTCAGATCATTACTCCAAGCGCTGAAAAGGTAGTGGTAGCTGTTGTCATAGCCCTTGGTGGGGACTTTTCCGCCGTATATGGCAGGATCGCCCTCTCGGACGCTTTGGGTTTCTAAGGTCTTTCCCGTTTCATCGGTGAAGGTGACGGTGTACATGGGGCGGGGCATCTCGGACTTCGGGCCGATGTAGATGTAATCGATGTAAATGGCGGCAGTTTTCCCGGAGGCGGATTGAAGGTTCACAAAATTGGGGTGGACCACATTGATCCAATCAGAGCCCAAATATTCTGCATCGTCTAACTTTGCCTCCAGTATGAACCAATCCTGATTCACATGCTCTGCAACGCTAAAGGTAATGGGGATCACTGCCCAAGTACGGCTCTTTCCCTCGGCGCTGACCAGAGTGTTACAACGGTCAAGGGTCATATTCAGTGTGGCCATGCCGCTTGTGTTGACCGCTACGGCATCCTCAATGCGCAGGCGGATCTGTACATGATCCTCTTTTCCCGGCACATAGTGGAGGGTGCTTACGGTGTCGGAACGGCTTCTGACACTATAGCTTCCGTCAGTGTTGCCGGGGGTGACCGCCATGCGAAGAGCTCCGTCGGAAACGGAGATCAGAGGAGAGCCGTTATAGGCGGACCAATTGGCGGCTTGGTCAAAATTCAGGTGGTTATAGGTGAAGGAATCGTATCTCTCCCGATCTGCCTCTGTATCCGTGAAATCGAAATACAGATAATTGTCCTGCTCCGGCAGGGTCTCCTGAGGCCCGATGTAGAGATAGTCAATGGAGAAGGTCGCTGTCTTCCCGGAGGCGGATTTGATATTGGTGAAAACAGGGTGTACCAGACTCAGCCAATCGAAGCTCAAATATTCCGCAGAATTCAGGGGGAAGGTCAGGACGGTATAGCCCTTTCCAACCACATCTGCTACCTTGAAGCTTTTTTCATAACGGGTATAATATCTGCTTGTATCTGCGGCAGGATCTAAATCGTTGGGGCAGTCCAGATCCAGACGGAAGACACCGTTGCCGTTGCTTGCGGTGGATACTGCGTTGTCAATTTTGAATCGGATCTGGAAGTAGTCTGTGGCCTTGGTCATGTAATGCAGGGGCTTGTATGCCCAGTTGCCCTTGGCGCTTGAGGGGGCTCTGGATAAGATGCCGTTTACGGTCACGGTTTCATCTGTGGGGGAGAAGCTCAGATAGCCCTTGGTAATGTTCAGGGCGGTAGAGCCGGTCTGGGGCGTCCAAGAGGTCTTCAGATCAAAATTGATCCCGGCGTAGGCAGAACTGTGATACCGCTGTCTTGCGGAGAGATCGTTGTGGAAATCAAAAAGAAGATAGGGATCGGAGCTCTTCCAATATTGGGCGGCGGTGAGATTGGACACGGTGACGGTGTCGACGATCTTCTTCTGTGCGGAGGCGGTTTCGATCTTGAAGGAGCTGCCCAGAGTCACAAAGCTTCCTGCATATTTATAGCTTGCGTGGTCTACATCGGCTACGGTCACCACGGTGAAGGCAGGGTCGCTGACATGGGCGCTGTTGTCGGGAGAGTAGACCGTATGAGTGCCTCGGTTACAGCAAAGAAGCAGGCTGATGCCCATCTGATCCAGAAGCTCTGTCCATTGGGCATAGTCCTCTTTGAATTCAGCGGTGGTAATGGTGGTGATGGGCATTTGGGCAAAGGCGATCCTGGTAGGATAGTCCTTCCACTTCCCGGCGGCCACCACCTCCTTGAGCCATTGGGTCTGCTCCTTGCGGAAATTCTCGTATGCAATAGTTCCGCCATAGGCAGAATTGGAGTCTGCCTTATCCTCACCGGTATCCAGAACGATGCCGAAGAGGTTATTTTGTTCAAAGGTATAATAGCTCTTACCCTCGGCGCTTGTGGGGGCGGCCTGATCCAATAGGTAGGCATAGTTACCGCGAATCTCACGGTTTCCTCGGCTGTAGATCACGGGCTTGGTGCCGGAGGTGATGGTACTGCAGGTGCTCAGGAGGGTCTGAATATTGGCCTCTGTATTGCCGTTGTAGGCATAATCGCCGCCGATAAAGAGTAGGTCGAAGCTCTTAGTCTGGGATACCGCCTGTGCCTCCGCCGTCAGACCTCGGAAGTCCGACAGACACAGCAGAACAGGGGAGGCCTTATCCCCAATGGGGGTAAAGGGATAAGTGCGGCTGACGGTACTGCCATGCTCCGGATAGTAGGCCGCACGGGTGCTCATGGATTGGAAGCAGAGCTTGTAGCTTCGGGCGGTATCCAGAGCGATACGGGGAACGGTGACCTTGTGATATTTGCTTGCCCAATTCATGTTGCCGGTGGTGATATCCTTGTACTTGATTCCCCCTACCTCTACCCATGCCATGCCTGTGGCATCGGTGGTGAAAATGATCTGATAGCCGTCCTCTACGGCAAATACCGTGGGATGGAGGGTATAGGGGGAGGAAATGGCAGGAACGCTTGCCTTGGTTTGGGGAGAACCACTTGTCTCAATGTCGGAAGCCAAGGGAAGAGGATTCTTGCTTTCCGTATCGGGGCGGACATAGGCATTGGTGAAAACAGGGACGGTATAGTTGCCTCTTACGCTCAAATCATGGAGAACGGTACGGATGGTGTATTTGCTCTTGCTTACGGTGACAAAGCTGCCGCTGTAGGTGTAATCGCCGTTTCCGTTATCGGAGCAGATGAGAACGCTATAGTTGGGACTGCTGTTCTGGCGGCTGCCATAAGGCCCTTGCAGGGCATTCTTGTGGGTATGTCCGCTGATCATCAGGCTGATGCCCATTTGATCCAAAAGCTCCGTCCATTCCTTATAA
>JAFOZC010000207.1 GCA_017391305.1 Oscillospiraceae bacterium
AGGAATGCGGTTCATGAGAGGAATCGATGCGGTGGTTCTGTTGGTAGTTTGTAGGTAGAATCGGTGCGGTGAGCCCTCTCAGGCGCTTTGCGCCAGCTCTCCCGGAGGGAGAGCCAAGGGTCTGGTGGGCATCGATGGACGGAGAGCCAAGGGTGCGGTGGGCATCCATAGACAGGGGACGTTGGAAGGGGCGGCGAGGCTTGGGGCTTAGGGAGGGGCGATGGGGGAGGGGAGGATCGTGAGGCTGCGGATGTGGGAGATGGGGACGGCAGTGCCGTTTGTGAGGTGGAGACTTTGGCGGTGGGGGTCGATCTGCCGCAGATGGGCGGTCAGGCTTTGGTAGCATCCACCCTCCTTCCTCTCATCGGGAACATAAATTTCCAGTTCTATGAGGGGACGGCTCTCTATATGATCCCGAAGGTAGCGGAGCTTGGCATCTAAGAGCGCCTGCTCCTCCTCGGTGAGGATGAAGGGGCTTTGGGTCAGGCGAGCGCTTTCCGCTATGGCATCCTCATAGCCCGTCAAGGCAGAGAAAGGAGCGAATTGTGCCGCCCGATCGGACATGGGCATTTGGGGATGTACGGTGGAAACATGGTGGGGGAGATCAATAATATCGTCATATTTGCCTGTCATAAGTGCCTCCTATGCCCTGTGACCGCCGATTTGTCCGTTGCGCTCCACGGCAGTGGCGTCCTTTTCTAAATTCATGCCCTTTAAAATTGCATTCTTGCCAAATTTTTTTCGGATGTGAAGTATGGCCTGCTGTCTGCGCTTCTCCCGTTCCAGAGCTTCTTTTTCCTTGGCCTCTTTCTGTGGACTGTTGTCCTCAAAGAGACTGAACTGTTCGCAGGGGGAGAATTGCTCCAAGCCCTCGGGATAGACATTGGCGGTGAGATTGAGTCTGCGAACCAGAAGCTGTGGGTCTGCGATACGGCTGTATAGCTCGGAAACGGCCTTCAGGATCCGTTCCGTAGAGGAGCAACGGCGATCCAGATGGACAGTGCCGTGGCCGTGGGTGGGAACGGATCTTCCGTAATGATCCTTGGTCACAGAGCCGGTATAAAAGCCGTCTTTCAGGCTCTCTCTGTCATAGCCGACGGTTAAGGTGAGCTGATCTGTTTCCAGCCTCTTTTCCACCAGATCCATAGATAGGGCATCTGCCATCTCCCGTACGATCAGGGCGGCCTTCTCGTAGCTGTAGGGGTGGTGAAGCACCTGACCGGAGGACAGACAGCTTGTACGGGGACGATAGGCCTTGATGTCTCCTATGGTACAGGGCTCCCAGCCCCAGGCATGGTCAATGAGCAGCTCGGCATTCACACCAAGGAGGCGGTACAGGAGCTCCTCGTTATGATGCTCGTGAGCCTTGCCGATGGAACAGCGGGCAATATCTCCCATAGTGTAGATCCGATGGGTGGCAAGGCGCTGGGCAGTACCCCGTCCCACCCGCCAGAAGTCTGTGAGGGGAGTGTGATCCCAAAGCTGTTCCCGATATCTGTGCTCGTCTAACTCGGCAATGCGGACACCGAAAGCATCGGGCTCCATTTTCTTTGCTACAATATCCATAGCGATTTTGGCAAGATAGAGGTTCGTCCCGATGCCTGCGGTAGCAGTGATCCCGGTCGTGTCCAGCACATCGCCAATGAGCTTCCTTGTAAAGCGCAGGGCAGAGTAATCATAGGCGTGGAGGTAGGCGGTGGCATCAATGAAAACCTCGTCAATGGAATAGACGTGGATATCCTCCGGGGCTACATATTTCATATATATCTCGAAGATCTTAGTACTGCACTCTACATAGTGGGACATCCGAGGGGGGACGATGTGCAGGTCGATCTCCAAGGAGGGATCTGCCGCTAACTCATGGATATCACAGGACTTCCCACGGAATTTCCGTCCCGGAGCGTTGCCTCTGCGGATGGCATTTTTCTGCCTGAGAATTTCGTTGACCTCAAAGAGTCTGGGGCGTCCGGGAACACCGAGGGTCTTCAGAGCAGGAGTTACCGCCAGACAAATGGTCTTGTCTGTACGGGAAGCATCCGCCACAACCAAATTGGTCCGCAGGGGATCCCAACCCCTTGCCACACATTCCTGGGAGGCATAGAAGGACTTCAAATCAATGGCAATATATGTTCTCCCCCGTTCCATCTGCCGGACCTCCCTTTTTCTATATTTTCAAACAATAGTTCTTAAATAAATTATACAACATTTTATCCCCCTTGTAAAGAGAAAATTCCGATTTGTCGTTCTGTTTGAAATATTTTTGCGGTAATTTGTAGAGGAGGTCTGCAAAACGGACAGGCAGGATCTGCAGACGCTGTTCCAAAGGGAGAAATGAAAGGCGAAGCAGGGGAAGATCCCTGCAAGCAAGAAGTTTTTCTGTTGACATGTGTAGTTGTCCATGGTAAAATAATACAGGTAATCTGAAAACATCTGAAAGGAGAATTTCCCATGACAACAGAGAAAAGTAATTGGAAACATTCCCTTCGACGAGGAA
Source organism: Oscillospiraceae bacterium (assembly GCA_017391305.1). Classification (GTDB taxonomy): domain Bacteria; phylum Bacillota; class Clostridia; order Oscillospirales; family Oscillospiraceae; genus JAZOXB01. Next base: position 2,495 of record JAFOZC010000207.1, read on the forward strand.
TTGCCCTACTGCTGTTCCTGTGCCTTTTGGCAGGTCTGCTTCCCCAAGGGGTTTGGGCGCAGAACGGGGAGGAAGAGCGGAAAGACGCTACCCGTGCCGCTACAGATTATGTTTCCATTGCCGCAGGTCTTGCAAAGCCTTTGGTTCTGAACCGTCGGGTGGATACAAACTTAGTCTTTGCAGATATCTATAAGCTGAGCGGTCCTTATATTGTGGTTCATCGGGATGCTGTTGCTTCTTCCTATTGGGCAATCAATCCCCATAAGGTTTCGGGGAATACCATGCAAATGACCAAGGTGAATGTGCAAACCTTAGCCTCAGAGTCTTTCTCGGATGGCACTATCGCCAACTACCCTAAGTACATAAAGGGATTGGACAAGATAGTTGCAGAGAATCTGGCAATGACCTTTAGCTATGCCGGAGATGTCTCGGGACCGGCTAACGGATATCTTACGAATGTAGGATGGGATGAGGGTGCTGCCAGCTTTGCCTTCCGTATCTTCCGCTCGGATGAGGCAGAAATGCAGTTTTCCAACGGCGGCCCGGGGATCGAAACCAGCGGAGGGGCAGTCACCATGGGGCTGAAGTTCGATACTAAAAAAACCGACAGACCTACAGTTCGCTTATACCGCAATATGCGAAATGCGGCTTCTTCCTCACTGGGTGCTTACTCCTTCCAGGGAAATGCATATAACTCCAGCCCCACCAAGAATTATGTGCTCAAATTCCATGCACCCTCCGGAAGCACTTCAGCCTATGTAGAGCTTTTCAAATCAGCTAACACGAACGGAAGTGGTGATCGTTCCCCTTTTTTCCTATACGAGTATTTCGGAAAAGAGGCTGTCTTCCTTTACAATGCCATTACTGAGGCGGCATCCTATTTGCAGAAGGTGGAAAGTGTAGATCCCAATTCTGCCAATACCAAGGCCCTGATTACCGCCTTTAACAGTGCCGTCAGCACCTACAAAAAATATAATGTTCTGCCCATGCCTAACGATGCCGATCCCCGTGGGGATATGACCAAGGCGGCAGAAACCCTCATTTCCTTCTACAGC
>JAFOZC010000208.1 GCA_017391305.1 Oscillospiraceae bacterium
GGCGAGGGACGTCTGGTCAATCTGGCAGCCGGCAACGGTCACCCCGCAGAGATCATGGATACCAGCTTTGCCGTACAGGCTCTGTCTCTGGAATACATGCTGAAGAACGGCAAGAACCTGTCCAAGGCTGTTTACGAGGTTCCCAAGGCCATTGATGACGAGGTCTCCTGTCTCAAGTTAGCAGGAGCAGGCTTGCAGATCGATACACTGACTCCCGAGCAGGAAGCCTATATGGAAGGCTATACCGTATAATTCGGGTCTTTTCCCCATAGAATGCAGGGCTCTGTCTCACCAACAAGGTGAGACAGAGCCAATTATATTTGTTGTCAAATTATTTGCCTAAGAGCTCTTTGATCTTGAAAATGGCCAGAACACTGCGGTAGCGTTTTTTGAGAAGGAGCTTGAAGATCAGCTTCTTGTTGCTGTCCAGCTCCGGCAGGTAGGGACAGTTGGGGAAATGGGGGAATTCCTTTTCGATATATTCTCGGAACTGCTTCAGCAGGGGATGCTTGGGGTCGATCCGCAGAACACGGACGGAGGCGGCGAGGAACACGTGATGGATGGTCAGGAACTCCAGCTCCTTGCGGTATTCCTCCCAATAGCCCTTTTCCCGAAACCAGCCTAAAATATCCTCAAAGGCATAGAGGATCTCTACGTTTCTCTTGGCATTCTTGTTGACGGTGGCACTGCCTTCCCGATGGATATAGTGATAGTAACGCTTGGGCAGACGGACGATGGATTTGGCACGGACGAAGATCTTTGTGACCACCCGAATGTCCTGATACCAGACTTTGGGGGGGAAGGAGATGTGATTCTCCGGGGCAAAGAGACTGCGGTGATAGGCTCTGCTCCAGGGGGCGGTGACACCGAAGAAGAGGGCAGGGCAATCTCGGACGGTGAAGGGCTTTCCTACAGGGGCTTGAGGATCCAGATGCTCTATGAGCTTTCCGTCCTTTTCCTTCTCCGCACCGAAGATGTATAGCTCCGCAGGGGTCTTTTCTATCGCCTCATGGAGATCTGCCAGCAGATCCGGGGCAATATAGTCATCACTGTCTACAAAGATCAGATACTCCCCTTGGGCCTGGGCTATGCCGTAGTTCCGTGCCGCACCGGAGCCGTTGTTCTTCTGGTGAAGACTGCGGACCTTGTGGGGGTAACGGGCAGCATAATCATCGCAGATCTGTCCACAACGGTCGGGAGATTCGTCATCAATGAGGATGATCTCAAAGTCCTCATAGCTCTGAGCTAACATGGAATCCACGCATTTCTCCAAATATGCTTCTACCCCGTATACGGGGACAATAAAACTGAATTGAGGCATGAAAGAGCCCTCCTGTGTATATTTTCTCTATTATATCTCATAAGGATGGGATTTGCAAGGGGGAAAAGTCAACGAAGCAGGGGCTGGAGCTGTCGACCTTCCAGAGCGAGGGCCAGGGTTTGGGGAAGCTCCTCCATGTGGGCTACCAGACTGTAGGGCTTTTCTACAGGGTCATCCTGAGAGAAGGGGACGAAATAAAAGTGCTTTCTGACAAGCAGCTTTCCGATGTTCTCCCCATTTGCACCCAGACCGTCATTGGTGGAGATGGCAAGGATCACGGGACGGCCATTGCGTAGGTGGGCTTTACAGGCTAAGGTCACGGGACTGTCGGCAATGCCGTTTGCCAGCTTCCCGATGGTGTTGCCGGTACAGGGCATGATGACCAGAGCATCTAAGAGCTTTTTAGGGCCGAGAGGCTCAACTTGTGGAAGGGTACACAGGGCAGGGCTGCCGCAGATCGCCTCTAAGTCCTTGCGGAATTCCTCCGCCTTGCCGAATCGGGTATCCAAAAGAGCAGTGCTTTGGGATAGAATGGGAATGAGCCGATAGTCCTTCAGCTCCTTTAGCACCTCCAAAACCCGATGAAAGGTGCAGAAAGAGCCGGTCAGGGCAATGCCGACAGTTGCTTTCATGGGGATACCTCACTTTCTTCAATATACCTGCCATAGCAGATGCCGGCAGTTTTTGGGGAATATTTTCCGGGAAGCCCCTGTGCATGAATGGCGGACAGACCGAGGGTCTTGCACTGCGCCGGATCAAAGCCGCCGGGCTCGGAGGCCAGCTCTATGAGGAGGCAATCCTTTTTAAGTCGGGCAAGCTGTTCTTTGGATAGAATGGGAGAGGGAACGGTGTTGAAAAGGAAATCGTATTGCTCCAGACCTTTTTCATAGAGCCCGGTTTTCTCCGGGGCATAGCCAAGGGAGCTTGCCTTTGCCCGATCCGAGGCCTTTCGGGAAGAGAGACAGACCCTTGCGCCAAGAGCTTGGAGTCTTTGCGCCAGTGCCAGACCGATCCGCCCCGCACCGATGACCAAGCATTCCGAGCCGTGGATCGTTACAGGACTATGTTCAACGGCAAGAGCCAAGGCGGCCTCTGCAGTGGCAAGGGCATTTTGCAGAAGGAAGCCTTCCTCTTGGGACAGATCTATGATTTTCACATCTTGACGGAGAAGCTCCGAGGGAAGAAGGGCTTTTCCGTAACAATAGATACGGCTGTCCTTCTTGAGCCGTTCTGCAAGCTCCTTGACAGACAGCTCTCCACAGCCCGGTATGCTTCCTCTTCGGAAGGAGGGGATAGGAAGAATGAGGCAGGAGATCTCCCACGGCAGCTCTTCCGTAGATCGACAGTGGCAAACAGGAAAGCCCTTTTGCCGCAAATATTCCATAGCCCAAGGGGAGCGCTCATCGCCCCCAAGAAACAGATACATGGTGACACACCTCCGCATCATTCTATGCAAAAGAAAAAATTCTGTGAAAAACAGTTGTCAAGAATCCAAACATCGGTTATAATGGGTGCATAGAAAGAGAGTAAGTGAGGGATCGCTATGGAGCATGGCTTTATTCGGGGGATGTTGGATGTAAAGGTCTTGGTTCTGTATATCATGAATCGGGTGGCATACCCCGTGGATATACAGAAGATCTATGACTTGGTTTATCAGGATGACAAGCTCAGCTATTTTGATCTGGCACAGGCTGTGCCGCAGATGGTGGAGACAGGCCACTTGCAGGCAGTGGACAGCGAGCGCTATGTGATCACGGAGAAGGGCAGAGAGGCCTGCTCCGTTACAGAGGACACCATAGCCTATCCCGTTATGCTCCGTGCCCAGGCGGCGGTGGAACAGTTCAACCGCATGATCCGCCGCGGCAGCTTCGTCAAGACCAATGTGCAGTGCGTGTCCGAGGGAGAATATGCCGTACAGCTCAGCCTCAATGACGAGCACAGCGATCTGCTTCGCTTGGAGCTCCTTGCCCCCTCCCAGAAGCACGCCCACCGTTTGGCAAAGGCCTTCTCAGAACGGGCAGAGGTCGTGTATCGTGTCATCATGGATCAACTTTTAACAGAAATGAAAGAAGATACTTGAAATTTTCAAAATTTATGGTATAATATACTTAGCAAGACCCCCAAACACATGAAAGGAGCGACGACCTATGAAATTCCAGTACACCGAAAAGAAAGTCAGCCTGCCCACCAATGTTCATGCCTATGCCGAGAAGAAGGTTATGAAGCTTGAACGCTTTTTTGGAGATAATGCAGAAGCACTTGTCGCCTTTTCTGTAGAAAAGGATCGTAATAAGGTAGAAATTACGGTCCATGCCGCAAACACCTACTTCCGTGCAAGCGAGTCCACCAGCGATATGTTCGCCTCCATCGATGCGGCGGTATCCACCATCGAGCGCCAGATCCGCAAGAACAAGACCCGTCTGGCTCGCCGCCTCCGTCAGGATGCCTTCGCCCGCACCGCAGAGATCACCTCCTTCGCACCGGAAGCAGAGGAAGAAGCACAGTTCGACATCGTCCGCGTCAAGGAATTCCCCCTGAAGCCCATGACCCGTGAGGAAGCCATCCTCCAGATGAACCTCCTGGAGCACACCTTCTTCGCATTCAAGGACGAGGAGAACGGCCAGGCATTTGCGGTAGTCTACAAGAGAAACGAC
>JAFOZC010000209.1 GCA_017391305.1 Oscillospiraceae bacterium
ACGCTGTCCTGCCCCTTAGGGACTACGATCTCAAGTCCACCCTCTGCGGAAGCAGCCGTAGGCAAAAGAAAACATCCCACCAACAGGCTCAAACACAGAAGGATCGGTAAGCTGTGTTTGCAAAATTTTTGTTCGAAAATTCTCTGCTTCATATTGCGATTCTCCTTACTTTTACAATTTGACAGACAGCCATTTCTGTCATCTTCCTATATCTTACCATATCCCTCCCCCGTTTGCAATCCCAATATTCCCATCAAATTCCTTCCCCGTTCCCATAACGATCCCGGAAAATACAGATCGATCTATAGGCCCTCCCGGCGCAGGAACATCATCCAACATACAGATCCAATGGCTCAACGCACACCCCCGCGCCCTCCCGAACGATGCTCCCATCGTCCCACATACCTTCCCGGATCACTGCACCGATTCCACCTACAAACCACCTACAGAACCACCGCACCCTTCCCTCTCCCTCCATCTACCAACGCCCACCGCACCCTTTCCTCTCCCTCCGTCTACCGATACCCTCCGCACCCTTTCCTCTCCCTCCGTCTACCGATACCCTCCGTCCCTTGGCTCTCCCTCCGCCCATCGACACCCACCAAGCCCTTGGCTCTCCCTCCGGGAGAGCTGGCGCGAAGCGCCTGAGAGGGCTCACCGCACCGATTCCTCTCACAAACTATCCACAGAACCACCGCACCCTTGGCTTTCCCTCCATCTATCGACACCTACCAAGCTCTTGGCTTTCCCGACCGGAGAGGCAAGAGCTGTGTGCGAACGTCAAACGGTTCGATATACGGGAATTTGGCCGTAAAATAAAACCGGGCTGCCCCAAGGGCAGCCCGGCGGGGGGGATCAAGAATTAGTTTGCGAAATAGTCCTTGGCGGCGTCGGAGTAGGCGAAGAGGGCTTTGCACAGAGTCAGCAGGTCGCCGGTCTTGTTATTGCCATAGGTGTCGGCGCTGTAGCGCAGGGTGGAGGAGACCTGAGTCTCGCCTGCAAAGACGGCTACATCGATCACGGTGCGGAGCTCTGCTGCCAGCAGACCGTCGAAGTCAAAGGCATAGCGGGTAGCGGTGCCGTAGACTGTGGGATCGGAGAGGACGATCACCTGATCCACACCCTCATGATCCTTGTAGGAAACACGGAGGGTCAGAGCCTGAGGATCACCGGCATAGGCGGAGACGTCAATGACGAACTTCAGGATGACCTTGGATTCCAGGCTCAGGGACTTGCCTGCCCAGGTAACATCGGGGATCTCGATATCATCCAGAATGCTATTGTTGTTGCCGAAGGTGATGGCATCCAAATTACTGCAATAGCTCTTCTGTACAGCGGTCATAGCGCCGTTTACGGGAGCATCGGTGCGGTAGCCCTTGAAGATCTGGGCGGCGGTACCATAGCTCAGCAGGTCTGCGCAGAGGGTCTTCAGACCCTTGGTGCTGCTTGCCTTGTTAAGCTGGCTGTAGGCATAGTCTGCTACGCTGTAGCTGTCGGTTTCGGAAACATAGGGACTGCCGTCTTTCTCCATGTGGAGGGTGGCCTCGATGATGTCACCCATCTGGACAGCGGTGACACCGGTGAGAGTGAAGTAGTAGTAGTTGCCGGTGAGGACAGGCTCAATGCGGAGGGACTTTTCACCGGTCAGGACAGTGCCTTCATAGACAGGCAGGACACATTCCAGCCAGAAGCTGTTGTAGCCTGCCAGCTGATCTGCGGCAACGGCATAGTTCACGGAAATATCGCTTGCCAGATTCAGGGAATGACGGATGACAACGGCGCTGTCTACCGTGGGTTCTCCTGCGAGGGTATAGCCGCAATGGATACAGGTGTCATCTTCCATCTGATGGGCGGCGGGAGTCAGAACCTTGTCACAACGCTCACAGGTGCCGGTATGGGTACCGTCACCGTTGTCGGTGTAGAGATAGCTGTGTCCCAGTCTGGGCAGAACGGTCTGTGCCAGAGTGGTGATGCCGCAGACCTTACAGATCTTGCCCTCTGTCAGACCGGAGCCAAGACAGGTGGCTTCCTTGCCGGGGAGGATCTCCTCGTCATGCTCTGTCATGGGAAGGGTCTTGCCCTGCTCCAGAACCGTCTCACAGACGGTGCAGATCAGGTCACCGCTGTAGCCTACAGAGCTGCAGGTGGGGGCAAGGGCATCACGGAGCTCCTCGCTGTGGCCTGTGGCCTCAACGGTTTCCTCATAGCTTCTGCCACAGACGCCGCAGGTGTAGAGATCAGCGCCTTCTTCGGTGCAGGTGGGCTCCTTCACGGTGCTGCGGTCATAGTTATGCTCGCCTTCGGAGAAGGTGGGATAGAATTCACGGTCAGAGGTAATATTGGTCAAAACAGCAGGCTCGCCGTTCTTGTCTACCCATGCCTCGAACACATAGTGGATATCGTCGGTATAGGCCTTGGTGGGCTTTTCTCCGGCATAATCCACACGGCTGCCCTGGGGAACGGATTGGGTCTCAAGCACCTTTCCATCTGCATCATAGAAGATGACGGTATACTTGGGAAGCTCGGGCTGGGGATTGATCACGAGACGAACCGCATCACTTGCCTGACTGCCGTCAACGGCAGCAAAGCGGACATAGTACACACCGGGAAGCAGGGAGGGGATCTCGGTGGAGCCTTCTGCCACGGCAATGTAGGAAGAAGAGCCCTCTGCGCGGTACTCATAGACCTTGTTGGGGTCCAGACCGATGATGTTGCCGGTTTCGGTGATCAGGGTGGGCTGTTCAACAGACAGACCTTCGGGAGCTGCGGGCTTCTCCAACAGGGATTCGATGTTGCCCTCAAAGCGATAGATGCTGGAGGTGCTCAGAATGCCTCTCTGGACGAAGGTGGAGTAGGATTCGGAAGAGGAGGAGTCGTAGACGTCCGGCTCCATGATCATGGCCAGAATATTTCCGTCCATGTGGTTCATGGGCAGAATGTAGGAGCCTGCATCAAAGGTCACTTCCTTGGCGGAGGATAGGCTTGCAGACTTGGTAGTTCCGCTATAGGACTTGACGGTAAGGGTTATGGATTCGGTGAGCTTGATATAGGGGATGCCGTGGCGGTCCAGAGTGGTCAGCACAGTGGACAGACCGCTGGTGCCGGCCTTCAGCAGGTAAGCGGTGGGACGGGTACGGGTTCTGCTGGCGGTGTAGGCTGCGGCAGGCTTCTGAGAAGCGCTGGGATTGGTGACGGTGTTGGTCAGCAGATTCAGGGTGGGTCTGGGATAGGCCTTGCTGTGGGTGGAGTTGGAGTGCTTTAGGGTAATAGTGTTCTTGGAGCTGAAAACGGAGCCTTCGGCGGCGATCCGTGCTCTTTCCTCGTTGCACTTGTCCAGCACTGCCTTGGCATTGGCGGCGGCATAGCGGATCATGGACTCAGCGGTGAGGTAGTGGGACATGACACGGCGCTCGAAGCAGCCTCTGCCGATGCCGATGCCACGGGTCTCGACACAGAAAGCATAGGAGCCGCGCAGACCGTAATAATAGGGAGCCAGAGAATTGGCAGTACCCTCGGAGGCATCGTAGTTCATGTTGCCTACATAGAAGAAGGGACGGATGCCGAGCTTTTCGGCATCGGAGAACACATTCTCCATAATACCGATGCTGTCATTGAGCATAGAGGCAGAGTTATTGGTACTGCCGTTGCAGAAGAGCCACAGATCGTCGAAATAGCTGTTGCTTTCGCCGGTATTGTCGGGAGTCCACTCGTGGGCATCCATACAGATGTGGGGGCGGAAAGCATTGTAAACCGTGAGCAGATCTTGGATCTCACTGCTTCTTGCATGGAGATAGCCACGGTTCATATTCAGACCGTCCTTGACGTTGTTGCGCTGATACTTGTAAGCACCGTCGGCATTGATCCGGGGATAGACCATAATATTGACACTGTCAAGAATATCTCCGCCGTTATAGTCGGTGAGCTTGCCTGTTGCGGCGGCGTAGATGAGGGCGAGAGAGCCTTCGCCGGAGGCAGGCTCATTGCCGTGGACCTGCGCCTGATGGAAGACAGTGGGCTTGCCGTTGGCCTGGATGAGAGCACCGGCTTCTTCCATGGTCTTGCCTGTGAGGTCGGTTTTGGAGAAGACCACAAGGGGGAATTCAAAGCCGTAGCTGGGGGAGGAGCCTACATTATAATAGTAGGCATTGGAGCAGTCCTCGACCATGGCCTTTACAAAGGAGATCATGGTGGAGTGAGGGGTGAACTGCTGTTTGCCGATAGAGCCGTCGGTGAAAACGGGGGTATTGAACACATATTCATAGCCGGGGAAGGAGGTGGTGGTGGAAGCGAAAAGACCGCCGTCGGAAATGAGCTGCTCCGTACGCTCGATGCCGGAGCCCTGCTCCCAGCCGTTGCCCATCTTCTTGCCGGGGTCCTTGGTGATGGTCTGGGTGGTGCCGGAAACGAAGTACACGTCCTTGGTCAGACTGTTGTAGCCACTGCCGGAGGTGGTGAAGCTGTAAGAGCCTGTAGCCAGACCTCTGTAGGTATAGGTCTTCCAGCTACCGGAGGTGGAGGTGGAGCTGGCGGAAACGGTGCTGCCGGTTCCTGCCCAGGCATTTCTCATGGTGATGGAGACACCGGAGGGAACGACGATTTCCAGAACTCCGTTGGAATCGCCGGTGTTGCTACCGCCGTCATCGTCGTCGTCGTCACCGGGACGGGCGAAGCTGATGCCGGTCAGGAGCCCCAAAAGCAGACTCAAGATGCATAGGATCGATAAAAAGCGTTTCATAAATGGTCCTCCTTGAAATATTTCTTGTAAATTATTGGGAGCTACATCCAATATACCATATTAAAGAAAAATAGCAAGGTGTTTTTTGTAAAA
>JAFOZC010000003.1 GCA_017391305.1 Oscillospiraceae bacterium
TCCTTATACGAAACTGCATTCCTGCACGAACTGTCTGCACATCCCTCTCCCCCTCCCTTCGGGAGGTACCTCTCCCGGAGGGAGAGGCAAGGCCTCTGTGCAAACTTCAAGCATCCACGTAAACCGGGACTTATCGCTCTGTCTACCGATGCCCACCAAGCCCTTGGCTCTCCCTCCGGGAGAGCTGGCGCAAAGCGCCTGAGAGGGCTCACCGCACCGATTCCATCAAAAAACTACCCATAGACCAACCGCACCGATCCCACCCACAAACTGCATTACACCCCCCACAGACCACCTCACCCCCCAGCAGATACCCTCCCAAGATATTCTCCTTGACTTTACTCTCATGCACTTTTATAATAAATCTGCTATGATTTACCAAATTCTGAAACGAGGTGCTGTCATGAAAAAATCCCTTTCTCTCCTCCTTCTCCTGCTTTTCCTCACAAGTCTCCTGCTTCCCGGACTTTTGCCCAAAGCAGAGGCGGCCTATTCCACAGAGGCGACACCCTCTGCTACGGCCTCTGAGATCGACGAGCTGTTCCTTTCCCGCTCCCAAGGGGTCCATCCCAGAATCCTTGCAACCGACGAAGATTTTCTCCGTATTCGCAAGAATATTGAAGAAAACGATTACCTTCGAACAGTTTACGCCCGTCTGTATCGGTACTGCTTGGAGCAACTGAACGAGCCGGTCTGTGTCTATGAGCTCCCCGACGGGGTGCGGCTTCTGGATATTTCCAAGAAAGCCAGCCAGCGTATTACATGGATGGCTATGCTCTATAAGATCACGGGAGAAGCCCGCTTTGCAGATCGCGCTATCGAAGAAATGCTGGCTGTCTGCGCCTTCCCCGATTGGCATCCCAAGCACTATTTGGATGTTGGCCAGATGGCCTACGGCGTTGGATTGGGCTATGACTGGCTGTACTATGAGCTGACTGCGGCAGAACGGAAAACCATTTCTTCTGCTTTGTATAATTATGCCGTTGCCACATCACCGGGACAGTGGTACAAAACTTTGAACTCTAACTGGAACCCTTGGTGCCATGGTGGCGTAACCATTGCCGCCTGTGCTATTTACGAGGATTATCCCACCCGGTGCGCCGAGTTCCTGTCCGGTGCGGTGACGGATATTCAGAAATCCTTGGAGGTGTTCGCTCCCATGGGCGCATACCCCGAGGGACCCGGCTATTCCCAGGTGGGAACGCTCTTCTCTGCCCTGATGTTTGAATCCTTCGAAACCGTCTTAGGTTCGGATTTCGGTCTATCCGATATGGAGGGATTTAAGGAATCCGGAAAATATCTGTCTGCTATGACAGGATATGTCAACAGCTTTAACTACGGTGACGGCAGTGACAAGATTCTCGACGGCGCCGTACACCACTGGTTTGCCAAACGCTATAATATGCCGGAGCTCAGCCTCTATCAAATGGAAGTACAGACCTATTCTTGGGACGAGCACCTGGAGCTCCTTTGGTTTGATCCCGAGCTTGTAGAGAGTGTTGACGGAAGCTCCCGACAGCTTGACTACCTCATGTATAGCAACGAAGGACAGAGCATTGCCTCCTTCCGCAGTGAGAAAGAGGATGCCTACCAGATCTACGCCGCAATCAAGGGTGGCTATAACAGCACCAGCCATGCGGACATGGATGTAGGTACTTTTGTTATGGAAGCTATGGGTGTCCGCTGGTTTACGGATCTGGGTTCTGATAACTATAATCTCTCCGGCTACGGTACCTATAATGCCCAGACAGGCTACGCAGAGGACATTGGCCGCTGGACCTATTACCGCAAGCGTGCAGAGGGACAGAACACCCTTGTCATTAACCCCTCTACCAAGGGCGGCCAGTCCTCCCACGCCCTGTGTCAAATCACGGATTTTAAGAGCGGCTACGACGGAGGCCACGCTGTGGTGGATATGCTGAACGCCTACGAGCCCTACGGCGCAACCTCTGTAAAGCGGGGAATTTCTCTCTTTGACAACCGTAGCAGAGTCATGCTTCGGGATGAGATCACCTGTAGCAGCTCCTCTGAGATCTACTGGTTTGCCCATACCAAGGCAGAGATCTCCATCTCTTCCGACGGAAAGACAGCGGAATTGACTCAGGATGGAAAGACCCTGCTGGCAACTATCGTAGAGCCTTCTAACGGTAAATTTACTGCCATGACCGCAGAGCCTTTGTCTACTTCCCCCAATCCTTCCGGGCAGTATGATCGCTCTGCTTTCCGGAAGCTGGCGATCCATCTTGAAAATGTGAAGAGCGCCAATATTACGGTGGTATTTACTCCTGTAGCATCCCAGGCAGACCGCAGTAAAACAAGCAGCGCCGTTGCTCTTTCTGATTTTGGAACCCTGACTGCTTCCTGCAAGCCGGGTACGACCCTGAAAGAGAACAACGGCGTCTATGAGATCTATACTGCAGAAGAGCTGATCCGTTTTTCCGAAATGGTAAATGGAGGTAACAACTTTGCAGGAAAAACCGTAAAGCTCATGGCGGATATCGACTTAGGGAACCGTTCCATTGCCCCCATTGGTGGTGGTACAACAAGAAAGGTCTTTAAGGGAACCTTTGACGGCAATTACCATGTAGTCAAAAATCTATGTATTTTCGAGCCGGGACAGGGATACATCGGCTTCTTCGGAGAAGTAGGGAGCGCTACCATCAAGAATTTCGGCATCGAAAGCGGTATTGTTTTTGGCGGTCAGAAGTCCGGCGGCCTCATAGGTCTTGCCAACAACGTTAACTTAGATAACTGCTTTAATAAAGCTCGGGTGATCGGTAACGGCGCCCATATTGGCGGTATCGTGGGACAGTTGGGTGGCAATTCTACCATTACAAACTGCTATAATAACGCCAATGTGCGCAATTCTTCTTCTGTTACAGGTGGCCTTGCGGGCTATATTTCCAGCTCGGCGAACATTGCGATCCAAAATTGCTACCATGCAGGAACGCTGGAAGATTCCAAATCCCGCTGCGGTATGATCGGTTTCTATAACACCACAGACCTGAGCTATGCCCCTGCATCCGTATCCGTTCGCAATTCTTTCTCTATAACACCCCTAAAATGTGCCGAGATGGTCACCCTCTCCGATGTAGAGGACTACACCGATTCCGCACAGCTCAGCAAGGAACAACTTGTGGCGAAGGCTGTGAATTTAGGCGCGGCCTTTATGGATGATTGCGAACAGACCAACGGTGGGTATCCTGTGTTCTCTTGGCAGTGCAAGACCACCCTGCCCGGGGATTTGGTTTTGACTTCCGCATCGGAGCTCCGACTGCTTGCCTATATGGTCAACAGCGGAAAGAACAGCTTTAAGGGAAAAACTGTAAAGCTGGGACAGAATATTGATTTAGATTCCCGCCTGTTCATTCCCATTGGCGGAAATATGCCCTCGGACAGCGGCGCTAAATACTTTAACGGCACCTTTGACGGTCAGGGCTACACCATTAAGAATCTGCGAGTTGTCACCAACAACTACTATGTTGGCTTCTTTGGCTCTGTCACAGGAACCATTCGGAATTTGGGTATCGAAAGCGGCAGTATAAAGGGTCGTGACAAGGTCGGTGGCATTACCGGCTACTTAAACGGCACCATGACCAACTGTTACAACAAGGCGACTGTAAAGGGTAGTAACTTCACAGGCGGCCTCATCGGTATGTCTGCCAAATCCACCATTACCAATTCCTACAACGCAGGCTCCGTAACCGCTTCCAACATGGCAGGCGGATTGGTTGGCTATTACTCCTCTGCAGGTGCCGGATCTGTGGTTACCGGCTGCTATAACGCAGGTACTCTTTCCGGCAAACAGCCGGGACAGTTTGCCGCCAATATGAATTCTGCAGTTACGAACATCACCTATGTTAACACCTATGGTTTGGGTACACCCTTAGTCGGTAATACCGATGCCTATATCTTAACAAGTGGGGGAACCATTACCGAGGCTGACCTGAAAACCTCTGCCAAAACCCTGGGCTCAGCCTTTACCCACGATTCTGCAACTCCCACCAATAAGGGGTATCCTATTGTCAACATATTCCTGTATCACATTGCCGAAACTCCGACACTTACCAAGGACTCTGACGGGGTCTACCATATAAAGAACGCTGAAGATCTCTACGCTTTTGCATATCTTGTTAATGTAGAAAAACAGCGATTCAGCGGTCAGACGGTGGTTTTGGATGCTGATATTGATCTAATGAACCGCCCCTGGGTTTCCATCGGTGGCAATACCACCTATGATGATCCCGACAATCCCTATTTCTCCGGCAGCTTCAAGGGTCAGGGACATAGGATTTATAACCTCTGTGTGAACTCCCGGAACTGGTACACAGGTCTCTTCGGCTATGTCCAAGGAGGCACCATTGACAGTGTGGGCGTGGAAAGCGGTATGGTCTTTGGTGCACAGAAAACAGCAGGACTTGTTGGTTGTGCCCGCAGTTCCAAGATCACCAACTGCTATAACCGGACCAATGTAAACGGAACCAGCCTTGTAGGCGGTATTGTGGGCATGCTGAATAGCGCTTCTAACCGCATTGAAAATTGCTACAACACAGGCTCCGTGGGAGCCAACGGTACCTATGGCGGCATCATCGGCTACTATGCCGGAGGCACCCAAAATTCTACCGTAAAGAATTGCTACAACACAGGCCACACAAACGGCGGCCTTGTAGGCGTAGTCAATGCCGGTGCAACAGGAAATACCATTGAAAATTCCTATACTACTGCAGGGAATGCTCTTGTAGCAGAACAGAATAGCCTGACTGTTACAAACTGTGGGCAGATCACCCCGGCAGAGCTCCGTGGCCTCAGTGCTACCTTGGGTTCCGGCTATCGGGAAGACTATTTGGTCATGAACCGGCTCAGACCCGTCTTAGCATGGGAGAATGCAGGCTGTAAGAGCGCACTTCCTCAAAAGGACGGCGTCTATGAAATCAGCAACGCAGAAGAACTCCGTCTCCTGTCTTACTTAGTCCGCAAGGGCAATACCTTCTCCGGCAAACAGATCATTCTGAAATCGGACATTGACCTTGAAAACAAGCCTTGGCTCCCCATTGGCGGAAATGATGAGTCTAAGGGTTATGCCTTCCGGGGCACCTTTGACGGCAGGGGCTATGTTGTGAGAAACATGATTTCCATTGAGCTGGAAAACAGCTATTCCGGCCTCTTTGGCTATGTCTCTCAGGGCACCGTAAAGAATGTTGGCTTGGAGTCCGGCATCTCTCTGGCTAAGGATAAGGCCGCAGGTCTGGTAGCCTATCTCCAAAACGGCGCCAAGCTCCAAAATTCCTATACTCGTGCAACTGTATTCGCCAACAATATTTCCGGTGGCTTGGTTGCTATGGTAGGCGGCAATAACTGCCTTGTGGAAAATTGCTACAATACGGGCTTTGTCTCCGGCAAATCCTTTACCAACACCACTGCAGGCTTGGTTGCCTATCTGTCCGGCAACACCAAGGGCATGATCCTGCGCAATTGCTATAATGTAGGTAATTACTACGGTATTCTGGGCGAGCCCAATGCCGGTGCTACGGAAAATACGGTTTCCAACACCTATACTGTGGGGAATGTGCAACTGTATTACATTCCTCGGACTTTGGTCTCTCAATCCGTGGCTCGTCTGTCCTCTGACAGTCTAAAGGGCTACGCGGCTGTTCTTGGCTCTGCCTTTGACAATGACAGCAAGGGGGTCAACGATAGCTACCCCGTCCTGACCTGGCAGAGTGGAAAGTCCTGCTTCCACGAATACGACATGGGAAAGATCACAACAGCCCCCACCTTGACAACCAAGGGCGTTAAGACCTATACCTGTCAGCGAGACAGCTCCCACACCTATACAGAGGCAGTGGAGCCTCTGGCCAAGTCTCTGTTCTTTGATTTTAACAACGATACTGCATCTCAGAGCAGATATCAAAACTACGTCTATAACTTTACAAGCTTCGATCAGATCGGCGCATGGCGGGGACGTACCCAAGGATTGGTGGACGGCAGTGCCTCTATGGATTTGACAAAGGGTCTGCTGACCGTTAAGCCCGGAACCACAGGCTATGGCAGTATTTATGCCGACTCCGTGAA
>JAFOZC010000210.1 GCA_017391305.1 Oscillospiraceae bacterium
ATCCCACCGACCCCACCGGGCCTACCGACCCCACCGGGCCTACCGATCCCACCGGGTCTACCGACCCCACCGGGCCCACCGACCCCACCGGACCAACCACGCCCACGGAGCCTACCAAGCCCACGGAGCCCAAGCCTACCGAACCGGACTCTCCCGATATGGGACAGTTAAACTGGCCGATCCCTGTTCTCACAAGCGCAGGTCTGGTCATGGTCCTCCTGGGCGCTATCTTCTTCTTCCGCAGAAGGGAAGAGGAGGAATAAGTCGAGCTACCCTCGGCTTTCCGATTAAAACTTCATTCACTCTCCTTTGAGGGGCTGCCTGTCGCATTGATTCGGACCTTTGCGGCAGACAGCTCCTCCTTTTTTGCAGAAAAGCAAGTATTTGAATGGAGTTGTTTAGGAAATTGAAAAAAATTTTTTCCGTCCTGTGTTTCTGTTACGCTTTGGTTACGGGGCAGAGATTATATTAATCCCAGATAATAAAATTTGTTCTGTATTAGTACCATTTTTTGTCAAGGAGAGGCAGTATGAGCAACAGTACTGTAAATAAAACGAAGGAGTATCAGCGCAGACATACAATTAAATCCCGGTTGCAGAAAGTTGTTGTTGTTTTAGCTTGCGTGGTGGTGTTCTGTACGACTTACGCCTTGATTCTGCCGGCTCTTACAACGGCCAATCAGACCTACTGCGGCTTTGAGGAGCATCAGCACACTCGGGACTGCTACAGCAGAACCAACGGTTTGCTCATGGTTCTGGATTGTGAGCAGCATCTTGCCGTGCCTCATACCCACTCCGAAGCCTGTGAGGACAGTCAGGGGAACTTGATCTGCGGCAAGGCTGAGTTCTATGCCCATGTGCATAAGGAGCATTGCTACAACGCAGACGGTGAGCTGATCTGCAAGCTCAAGGAGCGTACGACCCATGTGCACAGTACCGATTGCTATGCACCTCTTGCCCCTGCCCAGGTACACAGCCATAATGAGAGCTGTTATCAATCTGTCCGAGGCGAACTGACCTGCACCCTCACCGAGACTGAGGGTCACAGTCACGGGGACGAATGCTTCCTGCAGACGGAGCGCCTTTCCTGTGAGCAGGAGGAGAATCACAGCCATTGTGATCTGTGCTATGACAAGGTTCTGACCTGCGGGCAGGAAGAATCTGAGGAGCATGCCCATACATACAATTGCTACCTTCGGGGAGAAACCCTCCTGTGCGGCATGGAAGAGGGACACGTTCACGGCGCTTCTTGCTATGAAAAGGAGCTGCAATGCACCTTGGAGGAAGTCTCCGGGCATGTCCATGGGGAAGAATGCTACGCTCACAGCTCCCAGCTGATCTGTACATTGGAAGAGGGAAAAAATGAGTTCCAAACTCCCCAGCATTATGCGGTGGTTTGCGGACAGCTGGAGGCCCCCGTTCATGATCATGGAGATAGCTGTTTCCGTATTCCCGAAGAGGTCCTGACCTGTGAGCTGTCTGAGGATGTGAACCACAGCCACAGCGAGCTGTGCTACGGCAACTGGACTCTTGGCTGCGGCAAGACAGAGCATACCCACAGCCTGAGCTGCTACTCCGATCCCGAAGCGGATTTAGAGAGCGAAGAGGATTGGCTCAGCTCCGTGGACGGAGTGCAAATGTCAGGTAATTGGACAAAGGATCTTGTAGCCATTGCAAGCAGTCAGATGGGCTATAAGGAAAGTGAAAAGAACTATTTTGTCACCGAGGACGGTGGCACAAAGGGCTATACCCGTTACGGTCAGTGGTACGGCGATCCCTACGGTGATTGGTGTGCAATGTTTGCCTCCTTCTGTATGGAATATGCCGGAGTACAGGATGTTCCCACCCATTGCAGCTGCACTGCTTGGATCAAGGCTCTGTCTGGGGAAAATGTGGATCTTTACCGAGATGCTGAGACCCATACCCCCGAAGTCGGCGATCTGATCTTCTTCGATTGGAACGCAGACGGTAAGAGCGAGCATGTGGGTCTGGTTGCGGAGCTGAAATATGACAGTGACAACAAGGTCGAGGAGATCAAGACCATCGAGGGCAACTCCTCCAACCGTGTCCGCTATGCCGACTACGATCCTGAGGATCCCAAGATCTTGGGCTACGGCGATCTGAATCAGGCATACGAGAACTACCGTCTGGCTCACGGCATAGAGCGGAGCTATTCCGAGGACGGACTGTCTGTGCAGATCCTCCTGAACAAGGACAGCGGCATCCCCGATGAGGCAGAGCTGGTGGTTCGGGAGCTGACCGAGGACGCAGACAGCCAAGACTACGACAGAGCCTACGTCAGCACCCATGACCTCCTGGCACGGGAGCTGTCCGGAGACCTGCCCCCCGTGATCCGGGATCTCAGAGTCTTCGACATCGGCTTCTATCTGGACGGCAAGCGGATCGTTCCGCAAGCTGCCATAGAGGTAAAGCTTTCCTACACAGCAGACGGTGAGCTTTATGAGAACTATCCCATTTATGTCGTATCCCCCGATGGGGAAGGGGCAACCTTGGCAGAGGGTCAGACCGCTTCGGTACAGGAGGATCTGGTCAGCGCAGAATTCCGCATGTCGGACAAGGAACGCTTCGCCGTTACTGCGGTGGATGTGCAGTCTCAGTCCTACATGAGCCGTACGGATGTTACCTCTGAGAATTTACACGAGATCAGCGGTGTTTATGCACTGGTTTCCGGCAAGTACGCTCTGGTGGTCGAGAGTCTGGAGCCTGTTTCTCGGAAGCTGGACACCGAGACCGTAGGCGGTCAGGAAATGATCCTGAAGGATCCCACCATAGAGATCTGGAACCTGATCCCCGTGGAAGAGAATTCCTATTATATCGATACCGAGATAGACGGACAGATCTACCATCTGTCTATGGCCAATGAAGAGGGCGGCAAGCCCAAGCTCTACCTGACCCAGGACGAGGAGGAAAGAACCCTCTGGACGGCAGATCCCAGTGATCCTGAGGTCAAGCTCATGGGCAACGGTGCTTACCTGCAGATCGATCCCAAGCCCTCTACCCGTGCCAAGGTGGTAGAGCCTACCATCGGCTTGTACAGGGCCAATGAATTTCAGGCTCTCTTCGACGGTCAGTTCGGTTCTCACTACTATTACACCGGCGGTGAGACCAAGTACGACGGAGCCAGCCGAGTGGTGGTCAACTGCGATAACTCCAATCAGGTAACCTTGCTCACAGGTCTGGACAATACCGGTGTTTATCCCTTCCGGGTGGTAGGTTGGTACGATATTGTCAACAAGATCTACTACGGCGAGGACAAGCTGGGCACCAAGATCACCTTGTCCAGGGACATCATCCTCTATCCCGACTATGTGGCAGAAACCTACGACATCGGTCAGAATGAGGATGTGGTTGCCGATCAGCCCCGTCTGCCCTTTGTGGAGACCCACATCTTTGACTACAACGAGCTGTTTAACCTCCGAGGCGCAGCCTATACGGGGAATGTGCCTAACATCACTACCAGCTCCTCTACGTGGGACTTTAATACCTGGACCGTGAACAGCAGTGGCTTCAATTTTGTCCTAACGGACTGGATCCACGGTGACGACGGAGACGGTAACATCGGCAGACCTCTCAGCTTGGGCATTGACAACTCTGTTCACAATCAGACTCGTAACGACAACACCTACAATGCGGCAGATATGCCTCACTTCGTCGGCGGTATTGTTCCGGGCTTGTTGACAGAGGATGTCAAGGAAGCCCTCTTCACGCGCAGTGACGCTCTGGGACGGCACTATCTCGGCAAAGCAGATATGCTTTTCCAGTTTGACCAAGACACCGGCTTCTATTACTACAACAGTGCTTTGAATGCGGCCAGTTACAATCAGAGCGCCCAGCGATTCTATGTCTATGACTACACCTCCGGTGTCAAGCATGACTATTCCAGAAA
>JAFOZC010000211.1 GCA_017391305.1 Oscillospiraceae bacterium
CACGAGATGCGCACTACGTGCGTGAAGCGATGCTTCGCATCGTGAAGCGCCTGCGGGCGTGGGTGGCACACTTAACTTCACATCGTGCGTAAGCACGATACTTCACAGCGGCATTGCCGCTGCTTCACTTGGCGTAGCCAAACTTCGCTAACGATTGTTTTTTTGTCTAATTTTATGATATAATCAATAGAAGAATATAAATCCCTTTTCATTGATCTTGATACGCATTTAGTCATTAAACCTAAATAATGATGTATAAAGACTCTTTTTCAAACTAAGTGTGCCTTACGGCACGAGATGCGCACTACGTGCGTGAAGCGATGCTTCGCATCGTGAAGCGCCTGCGGGCGTGGGTGGCACACTTAACTTCACATCGTGCGTAAGCACGATACTTCACAGCGGCATTGCCGCTGTTTCACTTGGCGTAGCCAAACTTCGCTAACGATTGTTTTTTGTCTCATTTTATGATATAATCAATAGAAGAATATAAATCCCTTATCATTGATCTTGATACTTATTTTGTTATTAAACCTAAATAATGATGCATGAGGTGATTATATGCTTTCGTCCTGGATTCTTGCTGCTTTGGACTGGATCGGTACGATTTCTTTTGCCATTTCCGGCTCTTTGATCGCCATTGGTCACGGGCTGGATCTGTTTGGGGTGCTTATGGTCGGAACGATTACGGCAGTGGGCGGTGGGATCATTCGTGACTTGATTCTGGGTCATACGCCACCAATGATTTTTTTCAGAACAGAGATTCTTTTGGCGGCGGTTTTGACGGCCTTTTTGGTTTTTGTTTTTATCTCTTATCGATCCAACCGTTTTACCATCATTCGCCACAGGGTGGAGAAGCTCAATTTGATCTTTGACTCTTTTGGGCTTGGGGCTTTTTCTGTAGCCGGGGTGCAGATCGCCTGTGATGGGGGCTACGGAGATCGTTTTGTCCTCTGTGCGCTCATGGGCTGTCTGACCGGTGTCGGTGGCGGAATCGTCCGAGACATGCTGGTGAATGTGAAGCCTTATGTCTTTACCAAGCATGTTTATGCCGTAGCCTCCTTAATTGGCAGTGTTCTGTATTACCTTATTCTCCGTTATACGGACTATGGCGACATCGGTTCTTTTGCGGCACTGTTTTTTGTGGTGATCCTCCGTCTTCTGGCAGCTCGCTATCATTGGGAGCTTCCCAAGATCAAAAATCGATAGGAGTAGCTGCGACGATCTGTGTGCTTATCTTGCTGTAAGGACACACTTCCTTTAAAATGCTGTCTCTGCAATAGAGAGCTCCTCTCTGTTGCAGAGTTTTTTCCTTTTTTGTCAGGGATATTTCCGGTTTTTGCTTCTGTATTCTTGACATTTTGGCTGTATTTGGTATAATATTTTTTATATACATAATTTTCCTTTGCAAAGGATGTTTGGAATCATATGAAACGAGTGCTTGCTGTTGTATCACTGGTTTTGGTATTTGCGGTGATATTGTTTGCTACCATTTTTATCAAAAAATCTCAGACGGATTATGAGGAGGAGGTCGCTCTTCATTTTACCGACGTTGCGGAGGATGCCTGGTATTATCCCTATGTCTCCGATGCCTACCACCGTGAATGGTTCCGCGGCACCTCCGATAAGGAATTCTCTCCGGAGGCCCCTTTGACCAGAGGGGAATTTGCACAGGTTCTCTACCGTTATTTGGGCAAGCCGGGGATCCTTGGTTTTCAGAATCCTTTTGTGGATCTGTCTGATCCGGAGTGCAAGCATGCTGTGATCTATCTCAATAAGCTTGGGATCATCAGTGGCAAGGATGCCACACATTACGCACCGGATGAACCCATTACACGGGAAGAGATCTTTACCTTCCTTTACCGTTTAGGTGGTTTTAAGGTGCATGAGGAGATCTCCCCCTCAGGCAAGTTCATGGATTGGCAACGGATCAGCCCTTGGGCAGTGGAGGCCATTGACTGGGCCATTGAGATCGGGCTTTTGGATGGCTTGTCTCAAAGCGTTCTTGGGCCTCAGGAGGCTACTGACAGAGCTCAGGCCGCCAAGATCCTCTGCATTTATGCCAAACAGGCAGGGTATAAGACAGATACCTCCAATGCCGATCGGAAGCTTACGCTTCGTGTCTGGCAGGCCGGTGTCGATGATTCCAAACGGGCAGATGCGATGAAGAAGCTGCTCAATTCCTATGAGAAGAAGCACCCCGGTATCACTGTTGAGTATACTCCTCTGCCTTCCGGAGACGGGCCGTATCAAAAGATCACCAAGGCCATTCGGGAGGGAACAGCTCCCGATGTGCTGTTAGTCAGCGCTCCCTTCGAGGCAACTCTTGCAGACAGTGGGGATCTTCTCCCTCTGGACACCCTGCTGTCTCAATCTGTTCTGGAGGATATTCAAGGAGGCTTACTGCTGGATTGCAACTATGACAGAGATCGCAATCCCGAGCTTCGGGATCGACTGATTTCCGTTCCCTTCACTGCAAGTCCTCGCACCTTGCTTGTGAATAAGACCTTGTTTCAGCATTTCGGCATCTCCTTACCGGAGGAGGGCTATTCCTATGCCAGACTTCTTTTTGAAAGTGAACACCTGACAGGCAGTCGGGACGGCAAGGTGGTCTACGGCTACGGGGCCAGAGTCAGTTCGCCGGATCTTTATCTGGGTATGCTCTGGACAAAGGGAGAATCTGTCATTGATCCTCTCAGTGGCAAGGTTGCGGTCAATACCTATGGCTGGAAGGAAGTCACGGGTCTTTATGAGAGCCTTTACGCCAAGGAGATCACGCCGGACTATCAGGTTTCTATGGATTATTACAGTATGCTCAACATGTTTGCCGCCGGCTCTGTGGCTATGATGGATGCCTCGGAGCATGCTGCCAAATTTGTTCAGAGCCAATCGGGCTGGGAGGGACGGCTTCATCTCTGCCCCTACGGCAATACGGATCAGAGAGCCGCCTTCTGTGTTGGAGAGGTTGCGGTGATTCCCTCGGCTTCCAAGCATGTGGTGGACAGTGCAGAGCTGATCAATTTCCTTCTGTCCACGGACTCTCAGTATTTCTTCTCTCAGAAAACAGGGGATATTCCTGCTGTTATGAGTGCCCTCGATCCGGATGAGCTTGCAGAAGATCCACGGTACACCGCCTATATCCCCGGCTTGGAGGATACCAAACGCATGGGCAGCAATGCCTACAGGATCTACAAGGAAATTCGTGATTCTCTCAGAGACCATATCGAAAAGGGGACGGACACTGTCCAATACTGCAAGGAGCTGTCCCAGACCCTCAGCACCCAATACATCGACTAAGCAGCAATGCAAACTGCGGAGCTATCCTCGAAAAAAGGATTGCTCCGCAGTTTTTCTTTCGTTCATCCCAAACACCAAGCGCTGAAAATTTCTCATATTTGCATTTATCGTTATGCAATCGGATGATCTACGGCGGGTGGGGTAATTTGTGCAGCAATCTCCCTTTATCCCTCAGTCCGATTCACCCATCAGGTCAGAACAGAATAGGGTGGGCGAATATATGCTCCGAACTACCCTATCAACCGAAAGAGGATGCTTCCTGCCAAGGCGATGTAAACAGTTGGATCAGTCGAGGAGTGGGGAAGGGGGCTATTTTTGCCCCCGAAGCTCTACGATGCGGTCTCTCAGGACGGCGGCATATTCGTATTCCATCATCTTTGCGGCGGCTCGCATTTCTTTTTCCAGACGGGCGATTTCCCGTTCCCGTTCTCCCTTGGTCATTTTGATACCCTGGGAGCGAAGCTCTTCCCCTTCGGCCTTGGTGATCTCGATGAGCTCATGGATGTTCTTCACAATGGTCTTGGGGACGATACCGTGGGCTCGGTTGTAGTCATCCTGGAGCTGTCTGCGCCTTCCGGTTTCTGCAATGGCGGCATCCATGGCAGGGGTGATCTTGTCTGCGTACATGATGACACGGCCTTCCGCATTTCGGGCAGCACGGCCTATGGTCTGGATCAAACTGGTCTCACTGCGAAGGAAGCCTTCCTTATCGGCATCCAGAATGGCCACCAAGCTGACCTCCGGCAGATCCAATCCCTCACGCAGGAGATTGATGCCTACCAATACATCGAATTTCCCCATACGCAGATCTCGCAGGATCTCCATTCTCTCCAAGGCGGCCACATCGGAGTGCATATACCGCACCTTGATCCCTGCCTTGTGGAGATAGCTTGTCAAATCCTCTGCCATCCGCTTGGTCAGGGTGGTCACAAGGACTCGCTCCTTCCGACCGATGACCTTGTTGCATTCTTCGATGAGATCATCCACCTGTCCCTCAATGGGACGGACAAAAATTTGGGGATCCAGCAGACCTGTGGGGCGGATGACCTGTTCGGCATACTGTTGGGCATGACTACGCTCGAATTCCGCCGGGGTGGCGGAGACATAGATGGCCTGTTTGATCTTGCTCTGAAATTCCGGGAAGGTCAGAGGGCGGTTGTCAAAGGCACTGGGCAGACGGAAGCCGTAATCTACCAGACTTTCCTTTCTGCTCCGATCCCCTGCGTACATAGCACGGACCTGAGGGAGGGTCACATGGCTCTCGTCTACGAAGAGGATGAAATCCTCCGGGAAATAGTCCAGCAGGGTCATGGGAGGCGTCCCCGGGGCTCTGCCGCCAATGACACGGGAATAATTCTCGATGCCGGAGCAGAAGCCGATCTCTCGCAGCATTTCCAGATCGTACATGGTACGCTGTCGGATCCGTTGGGCCTCCAGAAGCTTGTCATTTTCCTTGAACCAAGCCTCCCGTTCTTCCATTTCCCCTTGGATCTCCTCCATTGCCCTTGCCAGCTTCTCCTTGGAGGCAACATAGTGGGAGGCGGGATAAATGGCCACATGACCCACCACCCGTTCCGCTACACCGGTGACGGCATTGATCTCGGAAATACGGTCGATTTCGTCTCCGAAGAACTCCACCCGAATGGCACGGCCTGACCAGTATACGGGATAGATCTCTACCGTATCTCCACGGACACGGAAGGTATTACGGGCAAATTCCACATCGTTGCGCTCGTAGCGGATCTCTACCAACTTCGCCATGAGCTCCTCTCGGCTTTTCTCCATGCCGGTTCGCAGGGAGATGACCATGCTCTTATAGTCGATGGGATCACCCAGACCGTAGATGCAGGAAACCGAGGCCACCACAATGGTGTCCCTTCGTTCAAAGAGGGCGCTGGTAGCACTGTGACGGAGGCGCTCGATCTCGTCATTGACAGAGGAATCCTTCTCAATAAAGGTGTCCGTATGGGCAATATAGGCCTCCGGCTGATAGTAGTCATAATAGCTGATAAAATACTCGACGGCATTGTTGGGGAAAAATTCCCGAAACTCCGAGCATAGCTGGGCGGCCAAGGTCTTATTATGGGCCAGCACTAAGGTGGGGCGGTTCAGATTGGCGATGATATTGGCCATGGTAAAGGTCTTGCCGGAGCCGGTGACGCCCAATAGCACCTGATCCCGCAGTCCCTTCCGCAATCCCTCTGTCAGGGTGGCGATCGCTTTCGGCTGATCCCCCATAGGCTGATAGGGTGCGACTAATTCAAAATGATCCATATTCCGTCCTCCTTTGGCAAAATACCGTACAGAATATTCGCAAGCACCGGCTTCGGGCGCTTTTCTTCCAACTGATTCGGGTCAGGGAAGCGGTCGGGAACATTTGTTCCGACTTGAGAGGGCATTCTTCCTGTAGTATATCACAGAGCTTGCGTAAATTCCATTATTATTTCATCAAATTTCACTGCTTCCGCAGGGTCCTGTCTTGAGAGCCGAAATCTGATGTGAACAATGGTTTTCGGTTGACATAGGGTGAGGATTGTGGTACACTGAGGGGAGAAAGTACAGCAATGTACGAAAGCGCTGTGAGAAAGGAGACCCTGTTATGGAGCAAGGAAACAAAAGAATATTTGCACGACGGCTGATCGGGAGTCTCCTGCTCATGGCCTTTCTCCTGGGGCTTATTTTTAGCCTGAGTCATCACTGCTGTGGGGAGGACTGTCCCCTCTGCTCCCCCGGAGGGGGATGGAAGGAGACCTTGCTTCTTTTAGGCATTTCCTTCGTGCTTCTGCCGATCCTTTCCGACGGGGAAGGGAGCAGGGCAGACAGCTTCCGATTTATGGGAGAGAAATGCGGTACTCCCGTACAGCAAAAGGTGAAGCTTTCCAATTGATTTTCTGTATTTGTCATAGGCTACAGATACAAAAAATCAAAAAGGAAAGGAATCAAGCAATTTATGATCGAAATACAACATTTGGGGAAGCAATTCCGCAATGAGACAGAGATCCACTATAGGGATCTGGCCTTTGAAACCGGGAAGTCCTATATGCTACTCGGAGCCTCCGGTTGCGGAAAATCCACCCTGCTCAATATGATCGCCGGCATCCTGTCTCCCTCGGAGGGAAGGATCCTCATTGACGGCAGGGATATGACACAGGCTTCTCAGAAGGAGAAGGATAGCTTCAGGATTCAGAAAATCGGTTATATTTTTCAGGATTTCAAGCTCATTGAGGATATGACCGTTGCAGACAACTTAGGAATTTTGCGCTTGGAAAAGGTGGATCTTTCCTCTATGGACGAGATACTGGAGGCACTGGGGATTTCGGAAAAGAAGCATGCTCGGATCAAGCATCTCTCCGGGGGGCAGAAACAGCGTGTTGCCATTGCCCGCGCCTTGGTGAAGAAGCCGGACATTATTCTGGCGGATGAGCCTACGGGAAATCTGAATTTTGCCATCGGCGAACAGGTGATCCGTGAGCTTGTGAAGGTCTCTCAGGGCAAGACCCTCATTGCTGTGACCCATGATGATCGCCTTGCCAAGTATTTTGACGTGGTCATTGACATGAACGAGATCACAGGGGGCATGGAAGACAGCGACCTCGGAAGGGAGGGAGCGGAATGCTGAAATTTGCACTGAAAAATATGATCGTGAAACGGGTGCAGATGATTCTTGTGGCCTTGTCCATTGTGATTTCCGCAGGCATCGCTGTGCTGGCCTTCAACGTCGCCACACAGGTGGACGAGGGAATCACCAACAATGCGGGCTATTATTCCGTGATCCTGGGGCCTGCGGGAAGCAGTACACAGCTTGCTATGAATACCATGTATTTCTCCGAAAAGCCTTTGGGGACGATCCCCTATTCCGTGGTTTCTACTATGGAACGGGATTCCCGTGTGACTAAGGTGATCCCCTTTGCTATGGCGGACAATTATAACGGCTATGCTGTGGTAGGCACTACGCCGGACTATCTGGCCAATAAGACCGTAGGAAAAGGCCGCCTCTTTGACCCCCAAGGCAGTATGGAGGTGGTGGTGGGCTATCATGTTGCCCGTTACAACAGCTTGGAAATCGGTGATGAGATCCACACAGGACATTCTGCCGCCGCAGGAGATCTGCATGCCCAGGCTCTGACGGTAGTGGGCATTTTGGAGGAGAGCCATTCTTCCTTTGACAATGTGGTCTTCACCCAGCTTCGCACCCTTTGGGAGATCCATGATCATGGGGAAGAGGAGCAGGAAGGGGGAGAACACTCTGACCACGAGGGTCACGATCATGGACAAGCCACGGTCTGCGCCGTTCTGGTCAGCACAAAGAACCCCGGCTATGCCATGCAGCTTGTGACGGAATATGACGGCAAGATACAGACTATGGCAGACGGAGACTCCTTCACCCTCCAGGCCATTGAACCCATGAGCGTGGTGCGGGATGTGCTGAAGGATGCAGATGACACCAAGTACATCGTTTTTGTCCTCTGTGCCGTGATCCTTGTCATGAATATTATGATCATCTCCATTATTACCCTGCTCAATATGTACCATTCTGCCAAGGAGATCTCTCTCATGCGACTCATCGGTATCAGTATGAAGAGGATCAACCTGCTGTATGTTATCCAGAACAGCATTTTGGGACTGATTTCTGTGGTGCTTGCCTTCCTGATGTCCCGCCTGTGTATGGGTCTTATGAACGATTATGTGCAGTCTATGGGTGTGGTGCTGAACACCGGCAAGATCTACCCTGCAGAGGGCTTGATCCTTCTGGGTGTCTTCGTCATCAGTGTACTGCCTACGGCAATTTGGACATTCCGCATGTCCGGAAAGGATAGTATGATAGGGTAAGAATATGGAAAACAGAAGTCTTTGCAGAGTGTTTGCGCTACTTTTGACCGTTGCTCTTCTCCTGCCCCTGCTTGCAGGCTGTGGAGAGGGAAAAGGGGAAAGCAGTGCCGACGGTATCACCAAGCTCAGCTTCCGGGAGGCCTCCGGCTATGATTATTTGAAAAAGCTGGACGGCTCTAAGGTCAGTATTCGGGGCTATATGGCCACCAGCTCGCCGGTAGACGGCTCTTTCATGTTTCTTATGAATCTGCCCTATCAGAGCTGTCCCTTCTGTGTGCCCAACACCTCCCAGCTCTCCAACACTATGGAGATCTACCCCAAGGAGGGGGATGCATTCACCTATACCGCCCAGGCAATCGAGGTGGTAGGCACCTTAGAGGTAGCGGAAAAAGAAGACGAGCCATTTACAGACAGCTTCGGCTATGAGTTTAATTTCAAGGTGGTTGACGGTGAATATACCGTCCTTCAGGACAGCGACCTCACCGGGGATGTGGCTCTGTGGCAGAGGATCGCAAGCACCGATGTCGTCAGCGAAGTTTACAGAATGTATGATTATGTAAACTTCTTGGTAGCTTGGCCCACCTACTATGTCAACAGCTTCACAGACGAAAACGGTCAGGAGGTTCCCGGCTACTACCTCTATGCCGCCGATGCAGAGAATTTCCTGTACAACGACGGAGCACAGTACAACTACGGCTATAAGGACGGCTATTTTGACGATATCATTGGGAAAATTGAGGCGGTAGATCCGAATGCCTTCTCCGATCTGGTAGCCAACATCCGCAAGGCGCAGGCTCTGGCAGAGGAGGCTTTGGCAGAACTGAAGAACGGCAACTACACTAT
This sequence comes from Oscillospiraceae bacterium, assembly GCA_017391305.1. GTDB lineage: Bacteria > Bacillota > Clostridia > Oscillospirales > Oscillospiraceae > JAZOXB01. The sequence goes on from JAFOZC010000211.1 coordinate 8,968, forward strand.
GGAATACAAATATGTAGAAATGTTCGGCAAGGAAGACTACATCTACACCCTCAATCGGGGCGAAGAGCTCACTGCAAAATTAGAGCCCCTCTATACCGAATTCTCTCACTGGCTCGGCAGTTGGGAAATGTAATCAAGCATATGTAAAGCGAAGGGGGACTGCCATGAGTGGCAGTCCCCCTTCTTGCGGTCAACCGATATTTTCTCCGTAGAGCTACGGCAGCTTGGGATCTTATTTCGGGAGGGTCTCTACGGGGAGACGGATACTTGCTTTGCTTAGAGAATGTCGAAGACCGGCTTGGGGAGGTAGACGGAGACGTCCTGACCGTAGCTGTGGAGCTCTTTGACCATAGAGGAGGAGACAGCTACATTTTCCGCACGGAAATAGACGTATTCCATGGCAGGGTTAATGAGCTTGTTGACCTCTGCGATGTTCTCCTCGTAATTATAATCCATATTGTTCCGTAGACCGCGGATCATATATTGGATGCCGTTTGCGGCGGCATATTGGGCAACCAGACCTTCGAATACCACGACACGGACATTGTCAAGATCCAGCTCACGGACGGTGGCTTCGATGGCGGCCTTCATTTCCTCGGAGGGAATGGCACGTTTCTTGGTTGCGTTGATGCCGATGAGGACGTAGACCTCGTCAAAGAGGGCGGCGGATTTTTTCACAATATCCAGATGTCCGTTGGTGAAGGGGTCAAAGGAGCCGGGGTAAATGGCTTTCTTGATGATGTGTTTTTCCATAGGGCTTAATCTTCCTTTTCCAAAGCGTGGAGGAGGGCAAGGAGGAAGGCCTCTCTGTCGATCTTCAGTACCACGAAGGCATTCTTCTCCTCAAACTGTCTGTCACTGTAGAGGTCTGTGACGGTTTTACCCAGAGTCAGATCACTTTGGGTTTCTACAAAGACACCGGCGGTCTCTCCCTCAAAGAGCTCCGGGTGAACCAGATAGAAGATAGGAACGGCATCATGGATACAGAAACCGCTGTGACCGTTTTCCAGATTCATTTCTAAAATGTGCGTACTTGCCTTGTGGAAGAAGCGGGTTTTCTCCGAGAAGCTGTCCTCCAGAGCGGCCCACTCCTCCGGGAGAATGTAGGCCTGTTCCGTGACCTCCAGACCGCACATGACGATGGGGATGCCACTGCGGAATACCGCCTGAGCGGCCTCCGGGTCTGCGAAGATATTATATTCTGCACAGGGAGTGCGGTTGCCACGGGTGACGGAACCTCCCATCATAAGGATCCGATGCACCAGCTTGGGCAGATCGGGATAGGTTTCCAGAGCAATGGCGATATTGGTCAGGGGACCCATGGTGACAAGCTCCAGTGTGCCGGGATTCGCCTTTGCGGCGGCATAGAGTCCCTCCCATGCTTTTTCCTCCTCCGCCTGACGGAGGCTAACAGGGAGGTCAGCAGACCCAAAGCCTTCTGCGCCGTGGAAATCCCGACCGTCGTGATAGGGGCGAAGGAGGGGGCGATCCGCACCGGCATAGACGGGATAGGCCTGTCCTACCAGATCTCCCAGCTTTAGGGCATTTGCGGTGGTTAGGGACAGGGGGACGTTTCCCGCTACGGTGCTGATGCCCAGAATATTCAGTTCCTTTCGATCAGCGGCAAGAATAATGGCGGCGGCATCATCTACGCCGGGATCACAGTCGATCCAAACAGGGATTTTGCTCATATGTCAGTTCTCCTTATAAGATTTCACTGCCTCTACCAGAAGATCGGCGAAGGCTTCCCGACGGATGCCCATATTCACACGGACATTGGCAGGCTTGCGGCTATGGCCGACGGTGGTGCCTCTGCAATATTCTCCGCAGGTTTCCACCTCTACACAGAGCTCTTGCGTCTCGAAGAGATCCGGACGGATCAGGGAAGCAACCGCACAGGGGTCGTGCATGGGAGCGCCCTCGTAGCCTAAATTCTTATGGAAGCCGTAGAAGAACTCCAACCAATCTGCAACGATTTGGGAGATCTGTCCCCCAAGACTGCGGATGCGGTCGAAGTCTGCAGGGAGCATGAGGGCCTGTTCTGTCACATCCAGACCGCTCATGATCAGGGGCAGACCGCTTTCTGTGACGATCTTGGCGGCCTCCGGGTCTACCAGAATGTTAAACTCTGCGGCAGGTGTCCAGTTGCCGAAGCGGATGCCGCCGCCCATGAAGCTGATGACTTCGATTTTTTCCTTCAGCTCCGGGTAGGCCAGCAGGAGGGAGGCCACATTGGTCAGGGGGCCGGTGGCAACGATGGTAATTTTTTCTTCGCTTTCACGGAGGGTTTTTGCCATCAGCTCCACACTGCTGAGGGGACACAATTCCATCACAGGCTCCGGCAGGGGAGGGCCGTCCAGACCGCTTTCCCCGTGGACAGAGGGAGCGTTCATTTCCGGTCCGATCAAGGGCTTCCGCTTCCCCTTGGCAATGGGAGCATCGATCCCGAGAAGGGTGCAGATGCGACGGGCATTATAGGAGACCTTCTCCACGGTCTGATTGCCGCAGACACAGGTAATGGCACGGATCTCCAGCTCCGGACTTGCCTTTGCCAAAAGCCAAGCAATGGCATCATCGTGACCGGGATCACCGTCTAAGATAATGGGGCGCTTATTCATAGGGCTTTCTCCTTTCTGAGTCGGAGGGACTTTTTCTTGTTTTGAGAACGGACTACAACATAGACCATCATGAGGATGGTGATCACATAGGGGATAGCGGCGGTAAGATCCGGGGATATGTAGGACTGCAGGCAAGTACCCAGCGCTCCGAAAAATCCGAACATCAGGGCGGCCAAATAGGCCTTTGCAGGATTGGCAGAGGCAAAGATCACACAGGCGAAAGCCACATAGCCACGGGAATTGCTCATATTCTTGGCAAAATTACCTTCCAGATCCCCCAAGGACAGGTAGACACCGGCAACAGCACAGGTGATGCCGCAGAGGATGCTGGCGATCCACTTCATTCTTTCCGGACGGATGCCGGCGGTGCGGAGGGTGTCGGGCTTTTCTCCGGCGGCTCTGAGATAGAAGCCGTAGGGAGTGCGGTAGACAAAGAGCCATAGCGCCAGAACCAGCAGAAGGGTCAGGTAGAACAGAATAGACAGTCCCTGCAAGCCCTTGCCAAGGAAGGAAAGGACATTCGGGAGATCTATGTAGATCTTGGGAAGGGCGGCCATACCCTTGCCACCCTTGTGACCGAAGACACTGTCGGACAGGAAGCCGGTGAGACCGATGGCAAAGGTGTTCAGCGCACAGCCGATGATGAACTCGTCCGCCTTCAGCTTTACCACAAAGAGGGCGAACAGGAGACCTACCAGAATGCCGATGGCCACGGCCAACAGCAGACCCAGCCAGCCGCTACCCATGAGGAAGCTGCCGTAGGCTCCGAAGAAGGCACCCATAAGGATCATGCCGTCCATACCGATATTCATGATCCCGGCATGCTCCGTCATGGCACCGCCAATGGCGGCAAGCGCCACAGGGGTGGCGGTGCGGAGGGTTTCGTTTAAGGTAGCGGGGGAGAAAATACGGGAAAGCAGATCATTCAACGTCCCCACCTCCTTTCCGAGAAGGGGCTTTCACAGCCGTCTTCTCCTTGCGGCGATCCTGTAGCATGGACAGGATGCTGTTCTGGGCAGCCATAGCGAAAATGACCACGGTTTGAATGATTTGATAAATTTGAGAGGGGATACCGATGTATTGCAGTTCGTCTGCGCCGATTTTCAGCACAGCAAAGAACAGGGATAGCCCTACCACCGGCAGAGGCTGATAGGCGGCGATCATGGCAAGCATCAGACCCTCGAAGTAATAGTCGTTACTGATAGAGGACTTGTATATATGTTCCCCACCGTAGACACGGAACATGCCCACCAGACCGCAGAGTGCGCCGGAAAGTATCATGGACAGGAGAATGATACGGTCGGTTTTGATGCCGCTGAAAAAAGCGAAACGGGGATTCTGCCCGGTGAGCTTCATTTCATACCCCACAGAGGTCTTGGATAGGATGTACCAGATCAGGAAGGTCAGTGCCGCAGCGGTAAAAATAGCGGTAGACAGCTTGGAGCCGGGGATCAGACCTGTGAGCCAGTGCTCCGGGGAAGGCTGACCGGTAGCGGCTACCATGTTCTTATTGGGATTCTTCCAAGGGCCTTTGGCAAGATACTGACACAGAGAGAGGGCAACGGTATTGAGCATAATGGTGGTAATGACCTCGTTGACCTTGACCTTGACCTTCAGAATGCCGGGGATGAAGGCATAGAGCCCGCCGATCGCCATGGCGGTCAGGGCGGCACAGAGGAGTACCAGCCATCCGGGCTGTTCTTTCATCCACACTCCCACCTGACAGGCGAAAATCGCACCTAAGATCAGCTGACCTTCGCCGCCTACGTTGAAAATACCCACCTTGGCGCCCAGAACACAGGCAAGACCGCAGAGACACAGTACCATGGCATATTCCAGAAGGTCACCGATATGGCGCTTGTTGCCGAAGGCACCTTCTATAATGGCGCCGTAGGCCTTCAGGGGAGAAAATCCGGCCAGAAGGAGGATCAGCGCGCCTAAAATCAAGGCGGCCAGAACACTTATGGCCAAGGACAGAAGATAACGGGTATCAAAGGGTCGGCGCTTCATGAGCTTCTCCCTCCTTCCTGCGGTTTCCGGTCATGTAATAGCCCAGCTCATCCTTCTCGATGCTGTCCGGGGTGAATTCTCCGGTGATCTGCCCTTCATAGAGGGTGATGATGCGATCGGACAGGCGATAGACCTCGTCCAAATCTGCGGAGGAAAGGAGAATGGCCTTCCCTTCATTCCGTTTTTGGATAATGACCTTGTGGATGAATTCGATAGCTCCCACATCCACCCCTCTGGTGGGTTGGGAGATGATCAGCACGGGGGTGTCATAGGAGCACTCTCTGGCAACTACAAGCTTCTGCAAATTGCCTCCGGACAGAGAACCGGCGGCAACCTGCACACCTGCTCCGCGGATGTCAAAGGAATCAAAAAGACTTTGTGCATAGCGGACAATGGAGCTTTGCTTCTGATAGCCTGCCTTGCCACGGAATTCCGATTCACGCTGTCTGCCGATGAGCATATTTTCCGCCACAGTGGCATCTTTGCTGACACCTGTGACCAGACGGTCCTCGGGAATGTGGGCAAGACCCATGCTGCGAAGTTCTCTGGGACTTCGGTTGGTAGCATCACAGCCGCAGAGGCTCACGCTGCCTTGGATGCAGGGGCGCAGACCGGTGAGGGCTTCCAGAAGCTCGCTTTGTCCGTTGCCTTCAATGGCGGCAATGCCCAGGATTTCTCCTCCGCGGAGGCTGAGAGACAGCCTCTTCACCGCAGGAAGACCGCGGTTATCGTAGACTGTCAGATCCTTGGTCTCCAAGCAGACCTCTCCGGGAATGCCGGTTTTCTCCGGGGTCTCGTAGAGAACGGGACGCCCTACCATCTGGGAGGCAAGCTCCCGTTCTGTAACGGTGGCAGTGTCCCGAATGTCCACCAGCCGACCCTTACGCATAATACCCACCCGATCGGAAATCGCCTTGACCTCATAGAGCTTGTGGGTAATGAGAATGACGGTCATGGACTTTTCTCTTACCACACGGCGGATGACGGAGAAAAGCTCCGCAGTTTCCTGAGGGGTCAGGACGGCGGTGGGCTCGTCCAGGATCAGGATCTCTGCTCCGCGGTACAGGGCTTTCAGGATCTCTACACGCTGTTGCAGACCGACACTCAGCTCTCCCACGACAGCGGTGGGATCTACCTCCAAGCCGTATTCCTCGGAAATGGCAAGACAGCGGTCAATGGCGGCCTTTTTGTCACAGAAGAAACGGAGCTTCCTGGGCTCACGGCTGAGAACGATATTCTGTGCCACGGTGAAGGAGGGTACCAGCATAAAATGCTGATGCACCATACCGACCCCACAGGAAATCGCCTGAGCGGGGCTGTGATCGTCCATCCGTTCCCCCTTGATATAGATCTCTCCTGCTGTAGGGGTATGGATGCCGTACAGCAGATTCATCAGGGTGGATTTTCCTGCTCCGTTCTCTCCCACAAGAGCGAATACCTCTCCCTTGCGAATGTCTAAAGAAATATCATCATTGGCAAGCACACCGGGGAATTCCATGCTCACATGTTCAAAGCGCACAGCGGATGCTTCCATATATATCCCTCCAATCGGGTGAAAAAATTTCTAATTTTGGATCTATCTCTTCGTCAGCCTACTCCGGCCGAAGAGCTGACAGTGATTTTATCGTTGCAAATTTCGGTTTATCGCTCTATTTTCAGTTCGCACACAGCCCTTGCCTCTCACTACGGGAGAGGCACCTCCCGAAGGGAGGGGGAGAGGGATCGTGCAGACAGTAGGTAGTGGGATGCAGTTTCGTATGAAGAATCGGTGCAGTGGTTCTATGAGTAGATTGTAGGTGGAATTGGTGCAGTGAGCCCTCTCAGGCGCTTCGCGCCAGCTCTCCCGGAGGGAGAGCCAAGAGCTTGGTGGGTGTCGATAGATGGAGGGAGCGCCAAGGGCTTGGTGGGCATCGATGGACGGAGGGAGCGCCAAGGGTGCAGTGGGCATCGGTAGACGGAGGGATTAATTTCTATTTACCATTTTTGAAAAACTGTTGAATATGGTAAGTAAGTAATGAGAAGATTTATATACAGGTTTCAGATAATATCAGCGATGACAAGACCTTTGAACGTGAGGTATCACCGTTGCTTCAAATCAAAGATGCCTATCCCAAGATGGTAATTGCTCGTACTCGACACGATGAGTATCAGTATGAGGGTGTACGGATTATTGATATTGCGGATTGGCTGCTAAATTAACAAAACCATCGTTGTGATGATTTTTTCTCTCGTAGTTTGTGGAGAAACAAAAGATACTCCGGATGAAACAGCCAACAAGATGTGGTAAAATCATGTATCCCAAATTCCGATTTATCGCTCCGTTTTAAGTTTCCACACAGCCCTTGCCTCTCCCGACCGGAGAGGTACCTCCCGAAGGGAGGGGGAGAGGGATGTGCAGACAGTTCGTGCAGGAATGCAGTTTCGTATAAGGAATCGGTGCAGTGGATCGGAGGGTAGCTTGTCGGTAGAATTGGTGCAGTGAGCCCTCTCAGGCGCTTCGCGCCAGCTCTCCCGGAGGGAGAGCCAAGAGCTTGGTGGGTGTCGATAGATGGAGGGAGAGCCAAGGGCATGGCGAGCATCGATGGC
>JAFOZC010000004.1 GCA_017391305.1 Oscillospiraceae bacterium
GTCGCAGCGAAAGCTTACGATCTTCATGGAGACTTATGCGAATTTGCAACAGTTAAACCTTATACGAAGCTGCATCCCAACACCCACTGTCTGCACATCCCTCTCCCCCTCCCTTCGGGAGGTACCTCTCCCGGAGGGAGAGGCAAGGGATTTGTGCAAACTTAAAGCAGAGCGATAAACCGTGGTTTATCGCTCTGTTTGATTTCTGTATCGGATTGGGTGTATATGGGCTTAGTAGTCCGGGTCTTGTTCTATGCGGTCGAGGGTTTGTTTGAGGAGATCCCGTTGGCGGGAGATCTCGGTGCGGTCACCTTTGTTGAGAGCTTGCTCGAAGGCGGTGACGGCTCGGTCGATCTTGTGGCGCTTTTCCATGGTGGCCTCCTCATACATTCTTTCCCCACGCAGGAGGAGAAGGCGGTTGGGCTCTTCCTCTCCGGGGTTTAACTTCAGATGATGGAGTGCTTCCATCCGTTCTTCCGCTTCCTGCTCTGTCAGGTTGCAGGAATTGCCGCGGATGAGCATCTTCCGTTTGAGACCTGTGGAACGAACGGTGACCTCTACCTCCAAAAGGGAGTTGATGTCATAGGTGAAGGTAATGTCTGCCTTCTCTTTTCCCTGCTCTCCGGGAGGAACAGGGACGGACAGCTCTCCCAAGAGGAGATTGTTCTGGGCCATTCTGCTCTCTCCCTGAAGGATTTTGACCGTGATCCGACTCTGATTGTCATGGGAGGTACAGACGGTCTCGGTGCGGCTGACAGGAATGACGGTGTTGCGCTCGATGATGGGCAGATAATGGCCGTCCACGGCATACATTCCCTCCCCCACGATGACCTCTGTCCCCAAGGTAAAGGGGCAGACATCGGTAAGGACGATCTCACGGATCTGTTCCTCCCGATTCTTGATGCCGCATTGCAGAGCCGCACCTATGGCGATGGCCTTGTCAGGATCTGTCCTCTGATCGGGAGCTCTTTGAAACAGGCGCTCCACAAATCTGCGGATCACAGGGGATTTGGTTCCGCCGCCTACCAAAACCACTTTGTCAATATCCCGTAGTCTAAGCTTGGCATCACGGAGGCTCCGCTCAATGGGCTTGCGGAGACGTTCCAAAAGAGGCTCGCAGGCTTTCTCATATTCCTCGATAGACAGGTTCATGGCATGGAGCTTTCCGTTCACATTACAGCACATCAGGGTCTCAGGGCTGTAGGAGAAGGTGCATTTGCAATGTTCTGCGATCTTCCGCAGCTCTATCATAGTCCTTGGATCTAAGACTTCCTTGTATAAGCCTGTCCGTTCCAAAAAGAGACGGAGTAAAATATCGGTGAAATCCTCGCCGCCGATGAAGTTATCCCCTGCAATGGCATGAACCTCCATAATGGGGGCATCCAATTCCAGAACGGATACATCGAAAGTTCCGCCCCCTAAGTCGAAGATCAGATAGGTACAGTTGCCTTCCTCCCCCATGCCGTGGGCAAGGGCGGCGGCGGTAGGCTCGTTGATCATACGCACCACATTGAGACCTGCCAACTCCCCTGCCCGTTTGGTGGCCTTCCGCTGAAGGTCATTGAAATAAGCAGGGACAGAGATGATGGCATCGGTCACAGACTCTCCCAGATACTTCTGCGCATCCTCCTTGAGACTGCGTAGGATAAGGGAGGACAGCTCCTCTGCACGGAGCTTGTGCTTGCCCAAGGAGAATTCACGGTCTGTACCCATAGAACGCTTGAAAACAGAGGCACTTTCCTCCGGATGGAGGAGGGCCCGTTCCTTGGCAGAGCTTCCCACATATACTCTGCCCTCGGAGTCGATGCTCACCACAGAGGGGGTCAGGAGCTGTCCCAAGGAGTTGGGGATCAGCTCCGCCTTCCCATTACGGAAGCATGCCACAAGGCTGTTGGTCGTACCTAAGTCAATGCCGATCAGCATTTGTGGCCTCCCTTCTTTAGTCTGGCCTCGGCTGTGTGATAGTCCAAATCATCGGGCCAAAGCTCCTTGCCCCGACGGGTCAGCTCTGCGGCTGTGTCATAATTGCCGAAGATCTCTTCCATACACTCTTCATAAATATCCGCATCCTTACAGGCGCAGTAGTCGCAGTGGATGCAAAGAGGAAGCTGTCTGGTGCGCTCCAGCTCCTGTCTGGCCTCCTGCTCCCTGCCGAGGATGGCAAGGAGGAGGGCTCTGCGGCTGCGCCACATGGCCTCGTCGGGACGGTCAAGGCAAAGCGCCTTGTCATGAATGTCAAGGCCTCGCTGTGCCTCTGTGCGAGCCTCATTCCTAAGGCCTGCAAACCAGAGATACATTGCATAATTCACAGACAGATAGCCATCCTTGGGCTGTTCTTTCACCTTCCCTGCGTAGAAGCGACAGAGCTTATCCCATTTCCCTTCCAGAGCTTGAAGCTGACAGCGGAATTCGTCTGCCTCGTCCCGATCCAGCTTGGGTTTGACCAAGCCCATTGCAGTGCTTGCTTTGAAATACTTGCCCTGCAGGAGATAGAGCTTGCTTGCGGCATTGACACGGGCAACATCAGCAGGGTGGGCAAGCTGCCATTGGGCAAGAACGTCCTTTGCCCTCTTCCAAAGGGCGAATTGGAGACAAATGTCAAAGCGCAGTTGGAAGCCGTCCCTGTAACGATACTTTCTTTGCATGTGTACAACGTAGTCAAGGGCTTCCTCTGCCTTTCCCATACGGCGGAGGATCTGCACCCGTTGTTCCATAAGCCAATCATACTGCTCCCCGGCTTCCTCCATATAGGTGATAGCGGTGTCAATAAAGGAGAGAGCTTCCTCATAGCGCTTATCTGCGGTATAGAGGAGACATAAGCCGTAGTAGCCGTCTACATCCTGGGGATCCAGCTCCAGCTCCTTGCGGTAGTAATACTCCGCTTCCTCCCGCTGTCCCATGTGGCGCTTCGCCCCTGCCATATAGAAGGCATATTCCGGTGTCATGTGCTTCTTACTCAGGGCTTCAAAGGATGCAAAGGTCTCCTTGGCATAACGGCGCATATTTTGACTGTACAGATGGGCAAGGGTATAAAGGTGCAGAGTCGGATCGCTGTTCTTCTGCCGTGCATTTTCCAAAAGCTCGATGGCCTCTTCCCGTTTCTTTCCCTCGGAAAGAATGATCGCCTTTAGCCGCAGACAATCGCAGTTGGTGGGAGCGTCCCTGAGCCCCTTGTCCAAATAGTCCAAAGCACTGCGTGGATCATCCTCCCGTAGCAGTGTGGCAATGCGGTAGTGGATCTCCCACTGATAGAGGAAGCCTTCCCCTGCCTCTAAGCGCTTGCTGAGATCCATATAGGTCTTGAGAGCGGCTTTGGGATCCTCCTCTTCCTTCAAACGGGCAGCAATATAGTCCAGAGAGATATCCTGAGGCGCACCCTCCTCCTTCAAATAGTCCAGAATCTCCCCAACATCCCCACTCATGCCACTACGGATCAGGGTCGCCATTTGGATATAGTAGAAATGCACGGTGCGCCCTGCCTTGAGCAAGGCATTCTCCGCCGCCTGATAGGCCTCCTGATCCCGATGAAGGAGATACAGGCCCTCGCAAAGAATATCGTGACCGCTAAATGCATAGGGATCTGTGTCCAAAAGCTGACGGGCATAGTCCACAGCAGCTTCCACATCTCCGTCCCGAAGCAGAGCCCATGCCAAACTGCCTAAAACATCCACCCGGTCGGGGGTGATCTCCAGAGCCTGTCGGAACTTACAATGGGCTTTCTCCCGCTGCCCCAAGGAATGTAAGCAGATTCCCTGTAGCTCTACGCTCTTTGCATAACGTCTGACATTTTTCTCCGTCTTTGCCTCCTGGGCAGGGAGGTCTTCGATGGCCTTATTCAGAAGCTCAAAGTGCTTCAGAGCGCTCTGCGTTTCCTCCTTATGGAAGAGAAGCTTGCCCCCTAAATTGTGATACTCCACAGGGTCGGCGGATTCTGCATCGATTGCACGGAAGTGCCGCAAAGCCCCGTCGTAATCATCCTCCTGTATATGACACCAGGCAAGCTCAATGAGGGCAACGGAATCCTTGGGATCTTCCCTGAGTCGAAGGGAAAGCTCCTTTTTAAGCTCCATATTCCACTCCTTGATGCTTTCCACACAGTCCTGCATTTCAAAAGGGTTGCCGCTCAAGACATGCATCAGGTCATAGGCGATCTCCTTGGCTTCCATATACTGCCCCTTTTGGGCATAGCACTTTGCAAGGAGCTTCCTTGCAGGAACGAAATCTGCTTTTTCCTCGGGCAAGCTCCGAACAAGAGCCTCTGCCTCCTCCCATTTTCCCTCTGTAAAAAGGATCTGCGCCCATTCTGTCAGGATGGGGGCATCTGTGGGATATTGTCGGTAAAGCTCCCCAATGCCTGCCTTCCCCTTTTCCTCCTGACCGTTGTGCAGGTACAGTTGGTACAGAGCAAGAGAGCCGTGGGGATGGGATTCCGAGAGAAGACAGATCCTCTCCATAATGGGAAGAGCGTCCTTCGGGGAATGCTGCATGGACTGATGGTAGATGTGGATATATTCGTCGCATTCTCTGCCGTTCTTACCGGGGGTGAAGAGGGACAAATCGAGACTTGTTCCCATGCGGATGCCTTGGAGGATCACATTCTCCACAAATGCCGGGGGATAGGTCTCCAAAAGCTCCTCTTTCCGCTCTTCAAACCGGAATTCTCTGTCCAGCTCCTGCCAGACAGTCTGAGGAAGCCAGTAATGCTCCATAAAGAAGCTTATAAGAGCCTGTTCTGCCTCCCTGCGAGTGTCTAAGCCCTCGCAAATATCCTGATCCAGAAGCTCTCTCCATTTGTCCACATTCAGACGGGAGGGAAAAAACCAATATACCGCCTCAACCTGTGCCATGAACCTGTCAAGGGGGCTGAGGTCTTGGTCTTGCGCTTGGGGAAGATCCGCCTGCTCCGCATAGGCAAGGGCTTGTTCATAGGCATCCCGAAGGGCCTTGAATTCTTCCGGCTTATCCTCGGGATTTGTTCCACGGAGCTTCTGTCTATAGGCAGAGGTGATCTGCTTCTTATCCTTGGTGGCTTCGATGCCAAGGATCTTCCAAATCATGCTGATTCCTCCTTTTTTATAAAAACATAAGAATTTAGGGAAACCGGGTACAGTCCCAGTGGGTCTGCCCCGGCTCCATGTGTAGGTAAATAATTAGTGGAAATAGGTGGTAAAATCAACAATGAAAAATTCTACATTACGCTCTGCTTCAATATCGCAGATGTAGTTCAGAGTAATGACCTCCTTGCCACCCAGCTCGGCATCATCGGTTAAGATGTAGAAATCCAAATTCTCCCCGGTGTAGATGTCCTGTTCCTGTACATGGGTCATATACTTGTAGGATCGGCTCTGAACCTCGCTATAGGGATCACGGGAATAGAGGGCATATAATCCACTGCTGAAGTAAAGGTCAGTAAACCAGAACGAGCCGGAGGCGAAGGAGTAGACCCGTAAGGTAACCTTTTCCCCTCTGCTACTGAGATCAAGGAAGTTGTACCAATAGTCTACACCCTTGACGATGGGAGTCTCCTCCCCTTCCGGCCACTGGAGAACCATACAGCCGGAAGCCAGAGCCTCTTCGGGGGTCAATGCTTCGGGCATATCGGTGAATTCAAAGCTCTCGGTGGGAGTGCCGCCGATTTCTCCCTGAATCTCTGTATTATGCTGGGATGTGGGTTCGGTAGTAGCTGTCACACTCTCAGTGGGATCGGTGGTAGCATTGCCTTGGGATTCGTCCTCGGTTTGGTTCTTACCGCAGGCGGTGAAGACCATGACCAGAACCAACAGGAGGGCAAAGAGTCTGCATTTTTTCATAGCTTAGCCTCCAAATACTGCCTTGTGGAAGACCTTCTTGCCCTTGCGGATCTTGAGACCGACAGTGAGCTGTTCTGCGGTGTAGGCAACATCAATATTGGAGATCTTCTCCTCATCTACGAAGACACCGCCCTGCTGAACCAGACGTCTTGCCTCGGACTTGGTGGGAACCAGCTTGCAGGCAAGCATCAGATCCATGATCCCGATCTTGCCGTCCTTGAGCTGTTCGGGCAGGATCTCGGTGGTGGGCATGTTGGAATCATCTGCACCGCCGCCGAAGAGGGCCTTGGCGGCCTGACGAGCCTTTTCTGCCTCTTCCTCGCCGTGTACCAGCTTGGTCAGCTCGTAGGCAAGGATCTCCTTGGCAGTGTTAAGCTGACTGCCTTCCCAGGAATCCATCTGGTTGATCTGCTCCAGAGGCAGGAAGGTCAGCATGCGGATGCACTTGAGCACATCGTCATCTGCCACATTGCGCCAGTACTGGAAGAACTCGAAGGGAGTGGTCTTGTTGGGGTCAAGCCATACAGCGCCCTTGGCGGTCTTGCCCATCTTCTTGCCCTCGGAGTTGAGGAGCAGGGTGATGGTCATGGCATGGGCATCCTTGCCCAGCTTGCGGCGGATGAGCTCGGTGCCGCCTAGCATATTGCTCCACTGATCGTTGCCGCCGAACTGCATATTGCAGCCCAAGCTTTGGTACAGATGGTAGAAGTCATAGGACTGCATGATCATGTAGTTGAACTCTAAGAAGCTCAGACCCTTCTCCATACGCTGCTTGTAGCACTCTGCACGGAGCATGTTGTTGACAGAGAAGCAAGCGCCGACCTCACGGAGCAGCTCCACATAGTTCAGATCCAAGAGCCAATCGGCATTGTTGACCATACGAGCCTTGCCTTCACCGAACTCAATAAAGCGCTCCATCTGCTTCTTGAAGCAGGCGCAGTTGTGGTCGATGGTCTCCTTGGTCATCATGGAGCGCATGTCTGTACGACCGGAAGGATCACCGATCATGGCAGTACCGCCGCCGATGAGGGCAATGGGACGATTCCCTGCCATCTGCAGGCGCTTCATAAGGCACAGAGCCATAAAATGACCCACATGGAGAGAATCGGCAGTGGGATCAAAGCCGATGTAGAAGGTGGCCTTGCCGTTGTCGATCATCTCACGGATCTCTTCTTCATTGGTAACCTGGGCGATCAAGCCGCGGGCAACCAGTTCATCATATAATTTCATAATTATTCCTCCTCGAATATGGAATCTTCTTGTGCTTCTTTTTCGTTATATTCTTCGATAACGGGAATGTGGTGGGCTTCGTAATATTCCATCCAATTCCACTGTGTATAAGGGATAAAGCGTACTGTGGTATCCGATCCCACAGTATATTCCGTACCCAGACCCATGTCCTCGGAGCCGTACCGGGGATAAGGAAGGGCAGGCAGTACAATATCGGTCTGTTCCGCCTTGATCTGCTCCTCTGCATGGATCTGCATGACATTCACCGTCAGAGCATTGGAAACAGAGAGGAAGCATAACATCAGGCTCAGGTTGATACCGGCAAAGCTCAGGAACTTAGCGGAGGAAAGCTCCACATGGCTGTAGCGTCGGATGGCATAGACAAAGAGGCTCACAGGGCAGGATACGAAGGCCAAGAAAGGCAGATACAGAAGATTCTCCCCGGACTTGGCACTGAGGCCGAAGGCAAAGAGGAAGATGCCGATGGCAATCATATTGTTCCGTATCCGAGCGCCGATATAATCCTTGCTGACATAATGCTCCACCGTACGAAGGACAGCGTAGAGGAAAAGTCCTGCGGCAAGGAGCTTGCCCACTGCCAGGAAACGGTTGAGCACCACAAAGGGCTTCAAGCTCCCGTGAGAAAAACGGAAGAAGAGCAGCGTTGCGGCAGAGAAAAGCAGGAGAGCCAATGTGCGGTTGCAGTTCTTGGAACGTTCTCTGCGGAAGGGCTGGATCAGCATCAGGCAGGTCACGGTCAGAGCCCCTACGGTCACCCAATTGAACACAAAGAGGGAATCCAATGCCAGATTGAAGCGATCCATCATCACATAAAAATCGGGAGCAAGAGTCTGGCTACTGCCGGGGATCACAATACTCAGGAGCAGACCCAGCACACAGCCGAAGCTATGGGCGACCAAATGGAGGGAGAGACCGAATTTTTTCTTCTGAAACATCAAGAGAACGAGAGACAGAATAAGTGCGGCAATACCGAAGCTCTCGTCAAAAAGTACCGTGAGAAAGCCAATGACAAACTGTACAGGGATCTTCCATGCCTTCTTCTTCCCCTTGAAGCGGAAGAGGTCGCAGG
This sequence comes from Oscillospiraceae bacterium, assembly GCA_017391305.1. Taxonomy (GTDB): domain Bacteria; phylum Bacillota; class Clostridia; order Oscillospirales; family Oscillospiraceae; genus JAZOXB01. The sequence goes on from JAFOZC010000004.1 coordinate 8,131, forward strand.
CCGTGAAGAGATAAAGCAGTACCAGGAAGGAAGGAGCCAAAGAGCTTGCGGCTCCCTCTGCCCATGCATAGGTATTGGCAAAAATTGCGGGAGGGGCGGCAAGGACAAGGGCAAGGGTCATGTAGTAAATATAGGACTTCTCTGCTCCGCAGTAGCGAATGAGCAGGATAGTGCAGGCAGAGATCAGCGCCGCAGAAAGGGCATGGCGCACAAGGGGGTGGGAGAGAAACAGTGCGCTAAAAAGCTCTGTTCCCATAGGCCCCTTGGTCTGAGTCAGCCGAGAGAAGAGTCCGTTCTGCTCCAGCTCTAAGGCAAGGAGGCGATCTGTGGCGGTCAGGGGGTAGCCATAGCAAAATATCAGGAGAATGGCGCAAAGAATGGCAAAGGGTAAGAGAAATTTGGAAGCCTTCTGGAATTCTAAGGATCTCATAAGTTCATTCCTCCCATCATCATTTCCTCCGCACTGCGGAGGGTAATTTCTGTAATATTGGCACCACCGATAATCCGTGCCAGCTCTGCCTTCCGACCCTCAAAGTCCAGAGGGCTGACCGTGGTATAGGTGCGACCCTGACGCTCTCCCTTGGCAATGAGCAAATGGGTACCGGCAAGGGCGGCGATTTGGGGCAAATGGGTCACGCAAAGCACCTGCTTACTGCGAGAAACTGCCCGTAGCTTCTCTGCCACCCGTTGGGCGGCTCTGCCGGAAACACCGGTGTCCACCTCGTCAAAGATCAGGGTAGGCACTTGATCCCGTTCTGCAAGGACATTCTTGAGCGCCAGCATAATACGGGCAAGCTCACCGCCGGAGGCTACCTTGTTCAGGGGCTTTAAGTCCTCGCCTACATTGGCGGACATATAGAAGGCAATGCTGTCTGTTCCCAAAGGACCTAAGGGAGTCTCTGAGAAAACGCAGGCAAATTGCACCTTCTTCATATCCAGCTCTGCAAGCTCCTTGAGGATACGGGCAGTCAGCACCTCGGAGGTCTGCTGTCTGACCTCATGGAGTCGGGCGGCCTCTGCGTAAGCGGCCTGCTCTGCCTTGCTTAGCTGTTTCTTTAACTGCTCCAGACGGTCATCTGCGAAGGTCATGTTGTCAAGCTCGGTCTTCGCCTTCTCCAGATAGTCCAGAATATCCGCACAGCTTGCGCCGTACTTTCTGCGAAGGCGGTGGATCACATCCAGCCGTTCCTCGATCCGTTCCAGCTCGTCTGCGGAGAAGGACAGTGCATAACAACGATCCTGCACCTGCTCTGCGGCATCCCGAACCCGATACATCAGGTCGGTGAGAAGCTCATGAAGTGAGCCAAGGGAATCGTCAAAGCGAAGAATCCTGCCAATGGCATGCTCCGCCTGAGACAGAAGCCCCGCTGCTCCCTCACTGTGGTCATCGCCGTCCATTGCAATGGCGGCTTCGTTCAGACCGTCGGAAAGCTTCTCTGCATTCTGTACGATCTTCCGCTTGGCTTCCAGCTCATCGTCCTCCCCTGCCTTCAGATTGGCACGGGAGATCTCCTCGATCTGATACTTAAGAGTCTCCATACGGCGGAGCTTCTCACTCTCGTCCATAGAGAGGCTGTCGATCTCCTTCCGAAGCTGTACAACACGCTGATATGCCTGTCCGTAGATTTCCAGACTGGGAGCAAGAAGGCCGAAGCCGTCCAAGAAGGACAGGTGATAGTTCTCGTCAAAGAGGGCTGCGGAATCATGCTGTCCGTGGATGTTGATGAGCTGTATGCCCAATTTCTTCAGCACATTCACGGTAACGGGGATGCCGTTGACCTTGCAGACATTCTTCCCGTCCAGATAGATCTCTCTCTGGATGGTAAGCTCCTCCTCATAGGGGACATCCTGCTGGGAGAACCAGGGAAGCTCCGGCACTTCATCAAAAATGGCACGTACCAGTGCCTTGTTACTGCCGGTACGGATCATATCACGGTAGGCTCTCTCTCCCATAATGGCAGAAATCGCATCGATCACAATGGATTTGCCCGCACCGGTCTCACCGGTCATGACATTGAAGCCATTGTCAAAATAGATGTCCGCAAGCTCAATGACTGCAATGTTCTCGATATGTAGAAGCCGCAGCATAGGTCTTACTCAAGCATGCGGCGGATCTCACTGCTGAATTCCAGCGCGGATTCCGCATCACGCATAACGACCAGAGTGGTATCGTCACCGGACAGGCAACCTACGACCTCCGGCATGTGGAGGGCGTCAATGTTCGCACCTGCCGCCGCCGCAAGACCCGGCATGGTCTTAATGACGATCTGATTGAAGGCGCAGTCCACCTTGGTAACACATTCCCGGAAGATCACTCGGATACGGTCATCAAAATGCTCTGCATCGTTCTTCATGGCGACACAGTAGCGGTAGCCTCCCATGCCGTCCAAGGTCTTGATGATCCGAAGCTCCTTGATGTCTCGGGATACCGTGGCCTGTGTGCTTTTATAACCGCTGGCCTGCAGCTCCTTGAGAAGCTGCTCCTGGGTTTCTATATTCTTCTCGCTGATCAGAGAAATAATTTTCTTTTGGCGAAGTGATTTCATAGTTCCCCCTATTTCAATTTATTATTTACAATATCAAAAAAGCTTCGGTCGCTTAAATGAACCAATCGGGTAACGTAACGGGAAAGGTCGATCTGGATCACATCTCCCGTATTCAGACGGAAGGCCCTGCCCCCGTCAACAGACAGGAAGGCATTCTTCCGTCCGATGCGTCCTACCTCTACGCTGATCTTCCGCTGGGCGGAGGTAACCACGGTTCTTGTACGCATATCATGGGCGCAGATAGGTGTGATGACGATGTTCCTGGCAGTAGGCTCCACAATGGGTCCCCCTGCGGACATGGAATAGGCAGTGGAGCCGGTAGGTGTGCTGATGACCACACCGTCCCCTCCGAAGGACATCATATCCGTACCGTCACAGCTCACCGAGAGCTGAATGGTACGTGCCACTGCCCCCTTGGTGATGACCGCATCGTTCAGAGCATCGTCCTCGAAGGCCACCTGTCCGTCGTGGATCACCTTGACATGGAGCATCATCCGTTCATCCACGGTATAGCGATCCTCTGCCAGACGGACAAGCTCCTTAAGCTCACTGCTCTCCAGCTCTGCCATGAAGCCCATAGTGCCGATGTTTACTCCCAAAACGGGAATACCCAGACGGGTGGCTGCCTTAGAGGCATGGAGGATCGTGCCGTCTCCGCCGAAGCAGATGAGAAGATCCGCATCCTTCAGCTCCTTCTGCAGATCGTGGAGAACAATATCCCCGGGCATCTCAAAATTCCTGTCTACATCAAAAGCAAGGCAGGTTTTGGATTCTATGCCTGCTTCCTTTAGGATTCGAGCGGCCTGATTTGCAAATTTGAAATTTCTGTCCCGATAGGGATTCGGAGTCATAACTACTTTTTTCATAATTCCTCATGGGCGGCTGCCACGATGGCCTTCACATCAGGCTCGATGCCCTGACCGGGAGCCATTGACAGATGCCCCAAAAATTCAATATTCCCCTCCGGGCCTTTGACCGGAGAAAAGGTTAAGTTCAAAATAGTGAAGCCAAGCTCCTTAGCCACAGCGATAAAGTTCTCCAGAACCTCGCAGTGGATGGAGGGCTCACGGACAACGCCCTTCTTGCCTACCTTGTCCTTCCCTGCTTCAAACTGGGGCTTGATGAGACAGAGCACCTGTCCCGTAGGCTTCAGCAAGGCTTGGATGGCAGGAAGGACGATCTTCAGGGAAATAAAGGAGACATCAATGACGGACAGATCCAGAGGCTCTCCCAACTGCTCCGGGGTCACATAGCGGATATTCGTCCGCTCCATGCAGACCACACGGGGATCATTGCGAATGCTCCATGCAAGCTGACCGTAGCCCACATCGATGGCAAAGACCTTCCGAGCGCCCTTCTGAAGGAGGCAGTCTGTGAAGCCCCCTGTGGAGGCACCGGAGTCGGAACAGACATAGCCTGTGGGATCGACACCGAAATCACGCAGAGCCTTCTCCAGCTTTAAGCCCCCTCTGCTGACATAGGGGCATTGGTTACCGCGGATCTCAATGGGAGCATCTACCTCCACGGCAGTACCTGCCTTGTCGCACTTCTGCCCCTGTACGTAGACCTCACCGCTCATGATCACAGCCTGAGCCCGACTGCGGCTGTCGCAGAGACCACGCTGAACCAAGAGCATATCCAAGCGTTCTTTATGCTTCATCGGAAAGTACCTCCTTTGCGGCAGCAGCAAGGGCTTTACCGTCAACGCCAACAAGCTCGTAAAGCTGAGAAACTGTACCGTGTTCTATAAATGCGTCCCCCAAATTACAGCTACGGGTGGGAACAAGAATATCCCTTGCCCGAAGAAGAGCGGAGATCTCTCTGCCCACACAGCCGTTGCGAACGGTTTCCTCCGCAACAAGGAGGTGTCCTGTTTTTTTCACAGAGGGGATGATCAGATCCATATCAATGGGCTTGACGGAATCCAGCTTGATCACTTCGGGGCAGATCCCCTCCTGTGACAAAAGCTCTGCGGCATCCATGAGCTCATTCGTAAGAATGCCGTAGCTGATCATGGTGATGTCCTTCCCCTCCCGCAGAACAGGAGATTCGGGAAGGGTCTTCAGCTCTCCGTCACAGCCTCGGGGATAGCGGACTGCTACAGGCCCGTCCATTTCCAGCACCGCCTTGCGGAGCATCTGCCGAAGCTCTGCCTGATTGGAGGGGCAAAGGATCTGCATATTGGGAATGGAACGGAGAAAGCTGATATCGAAAACCCCATGATGGGTCTCGCCGTCGTTGCCCACCAGACCTGCTCGATCCAGGGCAAAGACCACATGGAGATTCTGCATAGCGACATCCTGCAGGATCATATCATAGGCTCTCTGGAGGAAGGTGGAATAGACCGCCACCACGGGAATGATCCCCTGTTTGGCAAGACCGCCTGCCATAGACACCGCATGTCCCTCGGCAATGCCCACATCGAAGCACCTCTTTGGATACTTCTCGGCAAATGCCGAAAGTCCCGTACCCGATACCATTGCGGCAGTGACGGCGCAGAGTCTCGGCTCTTCCTCCGCAAGCTCACACATGGTCTTGCCGAAGGTATCGGAGAAGGAGATCTTCCCCTTGCTCTGGACACGTCCACTGCCGGGGTCAAAGACACCGATGCCGTGGAAAATATCCGGCTTCTTCTCCGCAGGCTTATAGCCCCGTCCCTTCTGGGTGATCACATGGAGGAGAACCGGTCCCTTACGCTCTCGGGCAAGACGGAGCATATACTCCAGCTTATTGATGTCATGACCGTCAATGGGGCCGTAGTATTCAAAGCCCATTTCCTCAAAGAAGGTAGTACCCAATACCACACCCTTATAACGGTCCTTTACCTTAGAAGTAAAGTCATAGAAAGCACGACCGCCGGGCAGTGCATAGGTCACCGTCCGGTAAGCTTTTTTCACCCGGAAATAGCCGGGTCTTGTGCGTAAAAAAGAAAGATACTTCGACAAACCGCCTACATTGGGATTGATGGACATGCCGTTGTCGTTGAGGATCACGATCAGAGGCTCGTTGCTCTCACCGGCATCGTTCAGTCCCTCGTAAGCAAGGCCTCCTGTCAGAGCACCGTCACCGATGACAGCCACCACATGATAATCCTCCCCCAAAAGGGTTCTGGCACGGGCCATTCCCAAAGCGGTGGAAACGGAGGAGGAGGCATGTCCGGCTACAAAGGCATCACAGGGGCTTTCCGAAGGCTTGGGAAAGCCTGCCATACCACCGAGGCAACGGAGGGTGGCAAAATCCTTACGCCGTCCGGTCAACAGCTTATGCACATAGGACTGGTGTCCCACATCAAATAAAAGGCGATCTTTAGAAGTATCGAAAACTCGTTCTATCGCAACCGTCAGCTCCACCACACCCAAATTGGATGCAAGGTGACCTCCGGTTTTGGAAACCTGATCCACCAAAAAACGGCGGATTTCTTCACACAGTTGGGGTAATTTTGCTTTATCCAATGCAAGCAACTGTTTATGTGTGTTGATCTGTTCCAGCAATTGCATGCTTACACAACCTGTCTAATTTCATTTCTTTTTCTTAAAAAGATGTTTGCCGTAATACAGAGGCTTGGAAACCATGTAGACAATATTCGTTGCCTGCTTCATGGCAACGGTCTTGCCGCAAGCCTTGCCGGCGATGGTCACACCTGCAACCAAGGCAGACATGAGAAGATTCGCAAAGGTGTCGGAGCCAACGTTGGACAAAGCCTTCACCGCAATGACCGCAGAGGCAGAACCGGATACGACACCGCAGATATCACCGACCACGTCGTTGCAGAAGCTGGAAACCTTCTCCGCACTGCGCAGGAGCTTCAGTGCCTCGGCGGCACCGGGGAGCTTCTTCGAGGCCATGGAATGAAAGGGCTTCTCGTCTGCAGACATAACGGCAACACCGATGATATCAAACACAATGCCTAAAAGAACAATGACCAGAAGAACCAAGAAGGCGCCCACCACACCGCTGTCCTCCAGCATCTGTGAGGAGACCAAAGAAATGGTAGAGGAGATCACCACGGTCACAAAGAATATGGTAATGACCCAACGGAGCAGACTCTGCTGCTTCTTCTGCTTTTTCTGTCGTTTGTGTTTCTTGCTGTTCTTACTTCGCGGTTCGGTAACGGTACTGTCCAAGGTGTTCCCTCCAGAATTAAATCATATAAAAGTGGTGGCAGCAGATAAAGTAAACCTTACGGCTTAGGTCGGGTTGGATTTCCCCTTCAGCTACTGAGCGTCACCACTCAGCCGTTTCCGTTGAAAGCTTAGACGGAGCGTCTCCGCTTCCGTTACCCGATTGCCACTTAGTCCGCACTACAATCCCTTATCCGCCCCTGTTACAGACAGCCTAGGTGATTTCCACAACATCACGAACCGATTCTATCCTCTTTTGCAGACATGGTTTCAAGGGGCAATATCGCCGTCATCTGCGGCCACAGATGCGAGCGCTTCACTCCCCTATCCCCTCAGGCCCACGCAAGGCAGGCTACACTGCACACAGCAACGCGATTCTGCGCACTGCATTGCAGGTTCTTTCCTGTTTCGTACGCAGTCCGGGTTATGCATTCACAAACGTTACGGCTGTCGCACAATAGCAGGTCTCCACGGAATCCGGGTCGGTCGGCACATGCCATTGCGCCTCGCCCGAAAACCTTAACCCCCAGCACCCACCCTAATCTGGGCGAAAAAAGCAAGCACCAGGGACTTCATCGATATGCCCTTTAAAGGATTTTTAGGCCCTTCTTCAAATCGGAACGCTTTGACTAGGATACAGCGCCACCGCATATATTCTATCATATCTCCTCCGCTTTTACAAGTGGTTTTTTGAATATTTTCATTAATCAATGCATAAACAGCGTATAAAATGTCATATATAAAAGTTTTATGAAGGAAAGAATTTTCGCTTAGGAATACCCTGCTGTGCAAAGCAGACTTCTGCTTTTCCTTCCCCAATCAGCTTTTGAATGAATTGTGCCCCCGATCTGCCTTTCTGACAGATCGGGGGCTGGGCTTCGTATTGTTTAATTGGCAAAATAGGCCTTTGCGCTGTCGCTATAGGCCATGAGGCACTTGCACAGCTGACCCAGCGTGCCGGTCTTGTTGTTGCCGTAGGTGGAGGCGCTGTACTCCAATTCCGCACTCACAGGGATCTGTCCATGGTACACTCTTGCATATACAGGGCTACGCAGCTCTGCCGCAAGGAGACCGTCAAAGTCCAAACTGTAGTAAGACAGCTCCTCACTGTACACACGAGGATCTTCCAAGACAGCGGTCATTTCTTCTCCGTCCAGATCCTTATAGGTCAGGCGAATGCTTAGTTCGGCAGGATCGCCCTCAAAGCTACTGAGATCCAGAACATAGCGGATAGCTACCTTGGAATCCAACAGCAGAGACTTCCCTGCCCAGCGGACGGAAGCACCTTCTACCTCATCGGTCAAGGTGTTGAAGCTGTCAAAGGTCACCGCTTCCGTATCTGCAAGGATTGCTCTGTGCTCTTCCGTCATTGCAGAGTCTGCAAGGCTGTCTGTGCGGTAAGCCTTGTAGATCTGGGCGGCTGAGCCATAACGCAGAAGCTCTGCACACAGGCTCCGTAGACCTTCGGAAGCGCCGGTCTTGGACAACTGTCCGTAGGCATATTGTGCAACGGAATAGTGATCCGTGAGGCTTCTGTATTGGGTGCCGTCCTTGGTCATGGACAGATATACCGACACCTCATCATTCATCTGCACCGCCGTCAGTCCCGTAAGGGTGAAGTAATAATAATCTCCCTTCAGCTCCGGCATGAGCTCCACTACCCTATACTCAGCCAACTCATTGCCTTTATAACCGGGCACAGTACAGATCATGCGGAGATCTTCAAAGCCTTCCAGTTCCGGCTTTGCGATCAGGTAATTGACGGAAATATCACTTGCCAAATTCAGACTGTGGCGGATTTGGACAGTATCTACGATCCGGACGGAATCCACTCCGGGTATGGGGATGGGATCGGGATTAGGCTCGGGATCGGTGTCCCCATCAAGCGGAGTTTCCGAAAGAGCCTTTACAAAGCTTGCCACCGCAGTGGTAACATAGGCATCCACCAGGAATTGCACGGGAGCGTCTGCCTCAGCAAGCCTCTTGAGAACCTCGGGATCATCCAGTCCGTCCTCCGGAAGCACTGTATCGGGATGGGCTTCATAGGCAACCTTGATATCTGTCAAAGAAATCACATTGTCTCCGGTGCTACCCTCCGACTGATTGTAGATCACCATGTAGACCTCCTCTGTACTGCCGGAGGTGTGGAAGGCGATCTTGCTTGTATCCAAGGCACAATACAGACCTGTGGCACTCTGCACCGTGGAAGAAAGGGTCTCTATTACAGTACCCGCTGCTGTGACGAAGCCTACCGCCAGCTTCCCTGTGCTGTCGGGGGTGATGATCTTGGCGGCAATATCCATGCTGCCGATGGGCATATTGCTATCCACCAGCAGACGGAATGCCACAGCCTGCCCCGGAGCCAGATAAACCTCGTTTTTGGGGCCGAGCTTGTTATAGGTTGCTACATCGGCAGTGGTATAATTGTCCGATGCCGTTCCGTTTACAGTGCCGGTTTCAGGATCCACATTAGAGGAGTTCACATCCAAGAATGCCATGCCGGGCAAAGTGCCGTTGAGGGTATCGAAAAGCTCCTCGCTCAGGAGGATATTGCGGATCTCCTTGATGTATTGATAGGCTTCCTTGTCCCCCTTGTAGGCAGACAAGGCAATTTCCTGATCGTCCCCAAGGCTTTCCCCGGAAACATTGATGGGATCATAAATACGAATGGCATCCAGACAGAATTGATTGCCCCTGAGCAAGGCATTAATGTTCAGCCCCGGGATTTGTGGGACGTCCGCTTCCGTCAACTTGTTGTTGACCCAGATCTTCACATGATAGGTACCGTGCTCCAGTCCCTGTATGGATACAATGGGGATCTGATACAGTTCCAGTTCACCCTTGGTATTCACCGTCAGGGTCTTGACACGGTTTTCTTCGAACCACTCATCGGTCTTGTAAACGGAAACACGGATGGTAGCCTGTTGGGCACCTGTACGGGCAATGAGATCAAAGCCCGTTCCCGTAAAGCTGAAGCCCAGTTCCGTATACTGTTCTGCGCCCTCATAGTTCACAGCACCGTTGCTGTCAATGATGGGAACACCGCGACCTTCGGTATACAGAGTCTCGTTATCGGAATACATGCTATCCAGAGTATAGGTGGAGTCATAGCCATAGGTATACTCCTCATCTCTGTGATATGCCTCCCGTGCGCTGCTGAGTCTGGGTCCAACATAGATATAGTCGAAGGAGACAGATCCCTGATCATTGGGGTGATAGATGTTCATCAGTCGGATACGCATACCGGTCACACGGGGAACATCCTTCAGAAGGTCTTCCAGCTCAATGATGTAGGTGAACCACTTTCCGTCTGTAAGAACCTTGGCAGAGTAAAGGGGGATGGACTTGAGATATTGCACCGGTTCATCTGCGATCTTATCAGACTCTATATTGCCGAAAGACACATCCATGGTAGGTTCTACTTTTTTGTCCACCAGTTGTATATTGTTGAACTTCATGCGGATCTGAACCACCTCTGCCTTGGCAGGATTAAAATGCATATGAACACCACAGCTGTCGGAAGCACCGTTTCTGGAGGTCTCAAACCAGGGAAAACCCTGTTTTTTGACCGTATATGTCATACAACCGCCGGATATGACGGCATCGGAGGAGCGATCACCGTGGTTTCTCCATTTTTCAGGGGTGTCAAAGTTATCTCCGCCGTAAACGGCACTGCCATACTTATACCGAGCCACATTATCAGCTTCAAAACCGAAGTAGAGATAGTCGTAACTGCTCTGCCGAGAGGGGAGCTTATCCTCCGGTCCGATATAGATATAGTCAATGGAGCATTTATAGGTCGAATTCGTATACAGTCCCGTCGGATTAAAGGCAAAGCGCTTGACTGTGCCCACGCTGGCATAGGGGATGGTGTTGGCCCAAGCGCCGGAATTTTCCGGTATTCTGAAGGCAATGGTGTAATATTGGTTGGATTGTACGCCCCCGGCTGTTCCTACAGTGTATTCATAGTGGGTCTTATACATGTAGGAGCTATCCTTACGCAGTTCTATGTCAAACTGTATTTTGGTCTTGTCCACCAACACGGAAGTATCGTTGATCTTGATCCTGATCTCAAACCAGTCGTTGGTAGCGGGGGTGAAATTCATGTGATTATAATCCGAGGTGCTTGTTCCGGTATTAAAGAGGGTATAGGAATAACCGGCGGTTGGACCTTCCAAATTCAATGCGCCGTTTGTAATGGAAATCGTACGACCGCTGTTACCCTGCCATGTTGCAACGGTGTCAAAGTTCTTTCCGCTATAGACAGGATTTTTGCCATAGCGTTCAATATCCGCGGCAGAGTTACCAAAGCCAAAGTACAGAATGCTAGTGTCATAGGTGGGGACATTGGTCTGATCCACGGGAATTGTGGGGATCACGGTTTCTGTGGGAGCAATGTAGGTGTCAGAATCCTGACTTTCCTCCGGTCCCACATAGATCTCGTCCACATAGACATAGCCTGTCTTTCCTTCCTGACCGGCGACATTGACAACGGTCAGTCGCACAGCGGCGATCCGTGTGGCGTTGTGATCCTTCAGAAGCTGGCGCAGATCTGCAGTCAGGGTCACGAATTCTCCACCGCTGAGCTGTTCTTCGGTCAGGGGCCAGTCCACCCAACAGGCAGAATCCTCATAGGTGGCATGATCGTTGATCACGAATCCCAGACGGGCTACGGGATATTCCGGATAGTTGTTGATCTCCACCTTTTCCGGATCTACATTCAGATCGCTTATGAGATCCTTGAACTTCACCCTGATCCGTGCCACCTCGGCACCGGACGCGGGATAGTCTATGGTCTGCTGGCTTCCTTCAAGGATTGCCGTCTGGTACCAGGGGCTATTGGTGGTATAGCTACCTGCCGCACCTACAGTAGAGGTCAGGACACCGTCGATCACCTGTACAGAGGGCGATCTTCCGGAATTATTGCTCCAGCCTTCAGGGATATCGAAATTGAAATTACCGCCGTAAATAGGATCCGTATAGCGGTAACGGTCTGCCTCGGTGTTATCAAAGCCAAAGTAGAGGCTGTTGCCACCCATATTGGAGGGAACAGTTTCTTCCGGTCCAATATAGATATAGTCAATGACTGTGGTAAAGGTCTCAGACTTATCCATACCGCGGATCAGGAAGTTGATACGGCGGATAACGGACAGCTCCGTATACTTGATCCCACCGGGGTCTGCACCGTTATCCATAGTAGTTGCAAGGGGGAATGTCAGGAAGAAGTAGCCATCGCCGATGTTATCGGCAGAGAAATTCTTGGTAGAGACTGCCGCTCGGCTCAGGCTCGTATCCGCAGACATGGGGAAAAATTCCACGCGGAGATGAGTGTCTTTTGCATCCTGATTGTCGGTCTTGTTGATCTTCAGACGGATCTCCATCCAGTCATCATCGGAGGGTCTGTACTGCAGGGGGAACTGCGCGGCATTGGCCACGGTGGGATTGGAGGCACTCTTTGCGCCTGTGGCAATGTAGCCCCAGACATTGTCATTGTTTGTGGTGGTAAAGGTGATCAAGCCGTTTTTCATACCGGTGATCGAGCCGTAGCCCGGAGACCACCAGTTGGCAACATTGCCGAAGTTCACACCCCCATAGACAGAATTTCCCCTGTAGGGATTACTGCTATCTCCATAGGTATTGAAATCAAAGAACAGAACCTTTTTATCCCCCTTAGGGTAGTAGGTACTTACATTGTGCTCCACTTCTCCGCTGTCTGTCAGACGGTTGATGTGGTTGTTGATACGACTGCCGTCATCCTCCGGCAGAACCTCCGAAGGATCCCCTTCCTCGGGATTTTCTTCCGATTCCGACTCCGCAGGCTCCTGGGTGATCTCTTCCACATACTTTTCCGTAAATGTAAGATCTCCGTCGGCTTCCAGCTTTTCCGCTTCGTAATACATGATGTTTGCGGGGATAATGCGGATCTCCACAGTGAGATACCAACTGCTTCCCAAATATGTATCGTTGACGCAAACAATGGCGTAGACCCGTTCCACCGTATCCAGCATATCATGGAGAGTATAGCGAATAAAATCCACACCTATGTCGAATACACCGTGAGCCGTGGGCAGGGTATCTCCCACATTCTTCAGAGGGATCTCTTCAGGTTCTTGGTAGACGATCTTTCCGTGGGTGCCATTTTCCTGAATGCCGCAGAAGGACAGCTTTGCATCCTGGGGATCATAGGCAACTGCCTTGAATATTTCCTCTACGGTAAAGGTCACAGGCTTGCCGTAATCGATCACCACATTCAGAGGCTCTGCGGTGACGGAGTTCATATTCTGGACATTGAGGCTTCTTGTAGAAGAGCCGTTGATGGGTGCGCCGAAAGTATAGGTCTCATCCTCATTTCTGGCAGAAATGGGCTTACAGCTGGTATACAGGGTACCGCTGTAACCGCCCACAGTGGCCAGAGCCGTACGGTGGAAGCCGTAAATAGAGATCTGCACATTGGCAGGAAGACCCAGCTCCAGCAGTGCTGTCAACTGTTCTTTCGTCAGCCCTGTGATTTGATAGACTCCGGAATCCATAGGTACTGTGGTAGACATATCATCCACCGCCTCGGAAAGAAGCGGGAACAGTTGATCGTAAGTCATATTCTGAGGGATAGACTGATCAATCTCGCCGCTTTGAGGATCATGGGTCCTGTAGATGATCACCAGATCCTCCACATAGGCATATCCGTTCAGGGATATGCCGTCCCCGGAAAGGCTGACACCCAGATCCTCGTCCCAGAATGACAGATCTACTGCTGCGTGATTGCTGCGGTTCAGGAGCTTGAAGCCGTAGCCGATCTCGGTCTTGTCTGTCACAACAGCGCCTTCACGGACATTCTCGCCGATCTCACCTGCTTTGGTGTAGAGATACTGGGCCTTTTCCGTAACAGCATCTACGGGCATCATTTCAATATTGGTCCTGAGATTCAGATTGATCTGTGTGGTATGACGGTCTATCAAGAACATGTCAAAGGTACAGATGTCTCCGTCCCTCAGCCCCAGATCCTTGGCAACCTGCCCGTTCAGATTTACCCCTCGCGCACACGCAGTATGCATACCGCCGATATCACAGACCAGTTGATCGTTAATGAAGAAATAAACATCGTCATCACCGGTAAAGGTAAACTCCAAATTTTTCTTCTCGTAATAGATAAAGGAACTGCGCATGTGGTACATGGTATAATAGTTTCTTTTTCCGTAGATGCCGGTGCTTGACTCCTTTACACCGGTAGAGTCATTCCCAAGGCGGGAAGGAGATTCAAAGCCAAGCTCCGCCGCCGCATTCAAGTAAGGGGCGTTGGAGTCTACAGCAGTGGTAAGATTATGGTTGAAAATAACCCCGGAATCCAGACATCTGCCATTGACCTTGTCTGAGGAATAAACATAGTAGCCGTTGCTGTCCTTCAGCATACGCAGGGTGCGGAGCTCATCAATTTTCAGATTATACGGAAGCTGACGAGCAGTGTCCACATAATCATCCTTGGCTGTTTCTCTCCACATATTTGTGAGCATATAATAGGCAAGATCATAGCAATTCTCAACCTGATCAAATCTCAGAATTCCGCCGTTGCTCTTCGTATCGGTCTTTGCAATGGTAGCGTTATAGTTTGCATCATGATCATAACCTTTGGCCCCTAAGGGATATGCATTGATCGCTGCTGTAGTTGTTCGCTTATTCCCCTTCATTCCTTCGGGATCTACCAACTGCATAAAGACGCTGTTCCAGTAGGTGTCAAAGCTACTCTTTGTCGCGGTTGCGTCGGGATGGCTCAGGGTAAGGTATTGGGTAAACAAGGCTTCGGCAATATATTGGACCGTTTCCTTCGTGTATACGATCTGCCCTTTTACCAATTGGGATTCTACCAAGCCCGCCCTGTATGTAGCCCCGTTATCTCCGGTGCCGGGTGTGCCGGGGACGGAAACATTACCGCTGACAGAGGGGATGGAGCTGTTCAGGCTATAAGGATTGGTGCCGCCGCATTGCTCAAACATCAGACCGTCTGCACGGAAGTCCAAAACCTCCATGGGGATATCCATATAGGAATTGGGCTTGGACTCAATGTCCAGCAGTGCCATATAGGAGCGCAGATCCTTTGCAAGAGCATCACAGGTAATACGGTCACCATAACCGGCATCCGCATTCCAAATAGTACGCTTGGAGTTGTAAGTCGCCATAGTGGACTGCACGAACTTTAGGAAGTTCAGATAGGTTTCTGCGGGATACTTGCCATTGGGATTTCCGTTTGTCACATAGGTTCTTGCCGTTTCCAGAGCCTTATACAGATCCAGAGCAAGAGGAGAAATCTGGAAGAAATCCCAATACTGGAACTTAAATGCCTTCTTGTTGTTGTTTTTGAATTTGTCCGCTGTGCTCTTGTTTCTGTCCTCACGGACGATCTGAGATATGGTATGTGCGGAAACGCAATTGTTGTGGTCGGTATCGATACCCAGCCAATAGGTATATCTGGAACCGCCTGTAGGGTCTAATTTGTAGATCTTTGCCGATGCATTGGTGCTGTAAACACGGAGGAACCAAGGAAAAGCCGAGGAAGTATAGTTCATACTGCCTCCTCCGTTGCTGGCGGCAACATAAGGAGTGGAGCTTCTGCTGGGGTGGAGTGACTTGATACTGTACACAGGGTCACCTGTGCCGGGCACGCCGTTGATGCCCAGGTATTCGCCAAAAAGCTTGTCTCCGCTCCATGTGTTTTTGCGGTTGTATTCGTATTTGATATACCCTGACCAGCCTGTATAGTTTTTACCGTCAACGGTTGTAACGGTGGTAGTATCTCTGGTAATGGTGCCGGAATACTTCTTGATTTCCACCGCATAGTTCAGATTATTGGGGGTACTGCCGTTGACTGCAGTAAGGGAGCCCTCATTGGCTGCGCTGACACCGATGGAGCTTAAATGATAATACTTTGTGGCAGCCTCACCGGAGCTGGTATTGGCAGACAATCGGTCTGTATGTGATGCACGGGCAACACCGTAATCTATGGTTTTTCCCGAGCTGGACTCGCGGATAAAAAACACACCGTCCAAGCTCGTGTAGTTAAACACTTCCTTGTTGACAGGAATGGTGAAGCTGTTGTAGCTTGTCTTCAGCGTGGACACCAGCGTGGATATCTGTGCGCTCAGATCCTCAGCAGCTTTGGCTTCAAAGACCGTCACCGTCGGCAACAGCCCCAGAACCGCACACAGAGTCAGGAACCATGCAAGGATCCGTTTTCCCAAGTGTTTCTTCATTGCAAAATACCTCCAAAAGTTTTTTATCATGACAAAATCTTAGCATTTTATCCTTAATGATACCACTTTTTAGTATAACATATTCCGTAATTGTTTTCAATCTTTTTTTCCTCCTTGAGTTTCCGCAAAACTATGCACAGCCTGTTCAAGAATTGTGCATCGTTTTGCGGAAACTCAAGATTTCTTTTGATTGCCTTTTTGCTGAATATGTGATATGATAAACGGCAGTGCAAACAGAATGATCGGCTTCCCTCTCCCCTGCCCTCTGCTTGGGCTGTGGGTGGGAAGACGGATGGAGTGATAGATATGATTTTTTTGGGCCGTGAAATCACTGCTCCCACCGTTCTGGCCCCTATGGCAGGGGTCACGGACTATGCATACCGCTCAATTTGTGCAGAGCTTGGTGTAGGTGTCACCGTGACGGAGATGGTTTCCTCCCGAGCTTTGGTATATCAGGATAAGAAGAGCAAGAGCCTCCTTCGGAAGAATCCCGGCTGTCTCTGCGGCGCTCAGATCTTCGGCAACGACCCGGAAATGATGGCTCGTGCCGCAGTCCTTGCAGTGGAATACAGTGGCTGTGATCATATTGACATCAACATGGGCTGCCCCATGCCGAAGATCGCCAACAACGGTGACGGCAGCGCCCTCATGAAGGACATTCCCCTGGCAGGGCGGATCGTCAAGGCCGTATGCGATGCGGTTACCGTTCCCGTTACCGTCAAGACCCGCTTAGGCTGGGACAAGGGCAGTATCCATGTGGTAGATATGGCTAAGGAATTAGAGGCAAACGGGGCCCAGGCCATTGCGGTTCACGGAAGAACCAAGACCATGCTCTACTCCGGCATTGCCGATTGGGACGAGATCGGCAAGGTGACCAAGGCCGTCTCCATCCCTGTGATCGCCAACGGGGATATCACAGATGCCTCCTCTGCCCTCAGGTGCCGTGATCACAGCGGAGCAAGTCTCTTTATGGTGGGTCGAGCCGCCTTCGGTGATCCGTGGATCTTTGCCCAGATCAATGCCGCCTTGGCAGGACTTCCCCTTCCCGAGAGACCTCCTTTGGAAGAGCGGCTGTGTGTGGCAGAGAAGCAATTCCTTTATTCTCTGGAGGATAAGGGGGAGCATATTGCCTGTCTGGAAGCGAGGAAGCATTTGGCATGGTATCTTCGGGGCGTTGCCCACAGTAATTTCTATAAAGATAAAATTTCTCATATCGCTTCCCCGGAGGAAGTGTATCGGCTGATCAAGGATATGAAACGGGATCTGAGGTGATTATCATAGACGAGAAAGAACTGATCTTACAGGCCTGCAAGGGCAAGGAAGCTGCCTTTGAACAGCTCATGCTTGCCTATCAGACACCGATATATAATCTCTGCTTCCGCACCTTGGGCAATGCAGAGGATGCGGCAGATGCCACCCAGGAAGCCTTCCTGAAGGCATGGCGGTATTTGGACAGCTTCCATTTTGAATCTGCCTTTTCCACATGGCTGTACCGTCTGGCCTCTAACTGCTGTTTGGATATGCTCCGCAGTAAGAAGCGCAGACCGGTCATCTCCATTGTCACCGAGGACGAGGACGGAGAGGAGCAGAGCTACGATCCCGTTGATCCCTCTCCCCAGCCCGATGAGGTCCTGGAACAGAAGGAAGAGAAGCAGCTGCTGAACGAGGCTCTGCTATCCTTAGACGAGATCCAGAGACAGATCATCACCCTGCGGGTGGTCAATGATCTGAGCTATACGGAGATCGGAGAGATCCTTTCTCTCAAGGAAGGAACAGTCAAATCAAGACTTTCCAGAGCAAGGGAAAATCTGAGAAAAAAAGTTTCGGAATTACGGAACAAAAACGGTAAGCCATCGTCTAAGAAGGCGGAAGGAGGTTTGCCATGAACTGCGAAGAATATATTGTATCTCTCAGCGGACGAATTGACGGAATGAATACAGATGAGGAAGAAGCCCTTTTAAATGAGCATTTGGCAAACTGCCCCCACTGCAGAGCCCTTCTGCAGGAGATGGAAGGGAACGACAAGCTCCTGGCCGATTCCCGGCTCACTGTCCCTGGGTCGCTTGTACCCAATGTGATGAAGAAGATCCGTGCCGAGAAGCAGAAGAAGCGCAGCCGCTCTCTTCGCTATACCCTGACGGGTCTTGCCACAGCCGCTGTGCTGTTCTTAGTGATCTTCGGTGGCTTCCGACTCCCCGACCGCGACTATACGCCGGAAGCTCCCCAAGAGGCAGACTGTGAGGATCTCACACTGATGCCCTTGCCTACGGAGAATGAATATGTAGACAAGCGGATCTACACCAATCCTACCCAGTGCGCTCCCTTAGAGGAAGCGACCGACGCAACTTGCGAACCCATGGTTGAGGCAACCGGAGGTGCTTTCGTAGAGGATCGTGCAGAACAGTACCACACCGTATTTCTATACTATGCCTCCGGGGAGGAGATCCCCGACTTCCCTGCCCTGTCTCCTATGGAGGCACTGGAGCAGATGCCCGGGGATGCAGCTAAGTACTTTGAGGAAGGGTCACATCATCCCATCGCCATTGCCATGCTCTCAGCTTGGGAGCTGGAAGAGCTTTCCTATAGCTTCCGTCTGGACTATCCCGCTGAAAGCGAAAGTGACAGCTTTATTGTGGTCTTCTGTACCGAGCAGTGAGACAGCGCTGTCAGAAGGAAGAAACCTCTTTGCCCCCGAAAGGCTTCGGGCGCAAAGAGGTTTTCCCCTTCCTTCATGGCATCAAATCAGGGATTGACCATTGATGACCGGCTTGAATTGCATATTCAGCCGTTCTGCGGCCTTTCTGCAGAAAATCATTCTGTGGAGGAATATCTCATGATTGACTAAGAATTTCATCATTGTTCACTACATTCTTAGCCGCCTGAACAATAACATCAAAGGTTTCCGTGGTTCCATCCGGAAGAACGGAAGTCCCCTTGAAAACCCATACCGGTTGCAAATAGGGCTGTTCATCGCAACTTCCCCCATCTTCCCAATATGCCAGTTCTACATCCGTAATGTCAGAAGAGATTGCCTCCGGGTTAATGCTTGTAGAATACCGGTTGGCTTTTATTCCATCAATAAACGACATGGGAGAAGCAAGTTCAATTTCTCCGCAACTGACAAAATCTTTGTAGTAGTATAATACTTCTACGATTTTACCATCCTCTCCAACGCTAACCACAATTCTGGAAGCGCCGAGGATGGGTTTATCGTTTATCGTAGGATAAAAGTAGACGCTGTGACAATATGGGGAATATGTTTTATCTGCTTCATCACCTGAGTACTTAGCGACAACGGTTTCCGTGGAGAAGCGCTCATGATAAAGGTCATTTTCCA
>JAFOZC010000212.1 GCA_017391305.1 Oscillospiraceae bacterium
GAAATTTAACGCTCTGTCTATCGATGCCCACCAAGCCCTTGGCTCTCCCTCCGGGAGAGCTGGCGCGAAGCGCCTGAGAGGGCTCACCGCACCGATTCTACCGACAAGCTACCATCAGATCCACCGCACCGATTCCTCTCACGAACCGCATTCCAGCACGAACTGTCTGCACATCCCTCTCCCCCTCCCTTCGGGAGGTACCTCTCCGGTCGGGAGAGGCAAGGGCTGTGTGTAAACTTCAAGCAGCTCGCCAAACCGTCATTTATCAAAGGGCATAATCAACCGATGCAGAAACTTCTTTGGCAGATCATTTGACGTGATGGTCCAGGAAGGCTACCGAGGCGGCGATGCAGCCCTCCGGGGCGGGGACGGTGATGTGGATGCCGGGTAGGGCAAGGATCTGTGGGTGGGCATCCGAGGGGCAGAAGGCGAGATCTGCATCTAACAGCATGGGGATATCGTTGGGGGCATCTCCGGCACAGATGACGGTGTGGCAGTCCAGCATTTTGGCAAGCTGTCTTGCACCTGTGGCCTTGGTGCAGTGGGGGTTTCCGATCTCGATGATCCGAGGCATGGAGGCGGTGACATAGAATTCCTCTCCGCAGAGAGCCTCCACCTGCTTCTGCAATTCCGCAAAACGTCGTTGTTCCTCCGGGGGGACCTGATCGTGCCGTTCCAAAACAGAACCGCCTTTTCCGCAGAGGACGATTTTCATCCAAGGCAGGGGAATCTCTTCTGTGATCACGGTTTCCATCCCCGCCTTTCTCAGCATGGGCTCACGGGAGGGGATGAGAGCCTTGCTGTAGTGGTGTTCAATGCCCTGGATCTCGATGCCGATGTCTTCGGCTTCCAACACAGGGGGAAGCTTGCAAGCCTGTTCCGAAAGGGGATGGGCGAAGATCAGCTCTCCCGTCCTGTAGTCATAGCAGGCTCCGCCGTTATACAGAAGACAGGGCGCATTGCAAGGCACCTGCAAGGCCCGACTCCGTGCCGCCGCAATGCTTCGCCCCGTATTCAGGCAAAAGCGCCCACCCTCTGCAATAAAATACTTAATGGCATCCAAATTGTTCTGAGGAATATTTCCCTCATGGTCGGAAATCGTGTGATCAAAATCACCGGTAAACAGCATTCCTGAAAATTTACCCATACAGAAACTCCTTTCTATCTCACGGATCAAACAATATATCGAAACACCCTGCATCGGTCACGGCAGGGATATGCTCGGCAGTACGCTATATCATTTTAATCCAAATTCCTCCAAAAGTCTATGGCGAAAGCAGAAAAACAGCAGAAAAGCCGTGAGCCTTTGACACTCACAGCTTTTCTATGGGGCTATGTAAAGCGCTTGCTGAATACGAAATACCGCTGACCGAAGTAGTTGAGCAGGGCATAGCCCAGAGAGCCCACAGCCATTTCACAGTTTGCGGTGATTTTAGGGCCGCCACCGAAGGTGAAGAAATCGTAGACCGCCTCCTGTCTCAGCAGGAAGTCTGCACAGAGAGGGGCTAACAGATAGTAGGAGATGCCGTAGCATACCACGGTCTCTATGATGAAACGGAGCCACTGTCCGCCGCCCTTGTAGGCTCCGGGGAAGATCCAATACTTACAGCTTAGATACTGGATCACACCGCCCAGGCCGTAATTGATCACGGGAGCGATATGCTCATTCACACCGAATACGTTGAACAGGAAGAACATCAGGGCAGTGCAGAATATATAGTTCAGGATGCCGAATACCAGATAGAGCACCAGGGCGCGGTCCACCACACGTCTTACAGTTCTCATAGAAGCTCCCAAAAGTTAGAATAGGTTGTGATTATAGCATAGCTTCTTAGGAAAAGCAATGATTTTTGTGAAATTCTAAACCATTCGGCAACAGAACGCTACAGGAACAGCAGACCGCTTAAAATACCTGCGGCGGCAGAGCAGAGGATCAGGATAATGGGGCTGACCTTCTTCAGCGCCAGCACCAGCATGGTGACAAAGATCACGGCAGAGCACAGGAACTCAGGGCTTGTCAAAGAGCTCAGGCTCACACCTGCACTGAGGAAAACCGTGGGAAGCATTCCGAAGACCGCCCCTGCCATCAATCCCACCACGGTTGCACGGAGGGCGAACATGGCACCGGATACCAGCTTGCTGTTCTTAAAGCGGATGTAGCACCGTGCAACAATGAGAATGATGATGAAGGAAGGCAGTACCACACCGAGGGTAGCGCAAATAGCGCCCAAGATACCGGCGGTTTCCGTTCCCACATAGGTGGCGCAGTTTACCGCAAAGGGGCCGGGGGTAGATTCCGATACGGCCACAAAGTCCACGATCTCTTCCAGCGTCAGCCAGCCGTTGTCAACCACCTTCTGCTGGATCAGGGGCAGCATGGCATAGCCGCCGCCGAAGGTGAACAGACCGATGGTGAAGAAGGTATAGAACAGCTCTAAGTATATCATTCCATCCACCCCTTCTTTCTTGCATAGGTGCAGTAGACGATACCGGCTACGGCACAGAGAGCGATCAGAGCAATGACGCTCCAATCCAAAATGGCCGACCATAGGAAGGCCGCCACCATCACCGTGATGCCGAAGACCCCGTGATCTGCCCGCTTGTAGAAATTCACCACGGCCTTGGCAATCAGAGCAAGGACACCTGCACGGATGCCGAAGAAGGCATACTGTACATAGACGTTGTCCATGACCTGACGCAGGAAAAAGGCAATGACCATAATGATGCACAGAGAGGGCAGTACCACACCGAGGGTAGCCATGGCAGAGCCAAGGACACCGCAGCTACGGTAGCCCACAAAGGTTGCGGAGTTGATGGCAATAGGGCCGGGGGTAGATTCTGCGATGGCAACAATATCCGAGATCTCCTGCTTGTCAATGAGCTGTCGCTTCTCTGCGGTTTCGTATTCAATGAGGGGGATCATGGCATAGCCGCCGCCGAAGGTAAAGGCCCCGATTTTGAAGAATATTCCGAAAAGTTGCAGGGCTTTCCTCCATTTTTCGTTTACAGACATAGTTTTCGCCTCCTTTTCATTGCTCTAAGTATACTCAAAAACCGCACAAAAGGCAAGTGGGAAATCAATATTCGGAAAAACTATAAATTTTTTTTGAAATTTCAAGAAAAAGTGTTGAATTTTGTCTCGATTTATCATAGAATAGTGCGGGTAAACATTGTCGTGAAATCTGTATCCGGTAAGGTCGTGTATGAAGCTATGCTGAACATTGTATTGGTGGAGCCTGAGATCCCTCAGAACACCGGGAATATTGCCCGTACCTGTGCCGCCACCGGGGCGGTACTGCATTTGATCGAGCCTCTGGGCTTTGATATTTCTGCCTCCGCCGTGAAGCGTGCGGGGCTGGATTATTGGAATCTGGTGGATGTTCGGGTATACTCTTCTCTGGAAGATTTTTTCCAAAGGAATCCCGTGGAGCAAATGCGCCTGTTCAGCACCAAGGCTCCCAGAAGCTATACCGAGGCAGACTATGGCGAGAATTGCTACCTGCTTTTCGGGAAGGAAACCAAGGGCTTGCCTGAGGCTTTCCTTGCGGAGCATTATGAGGATTGTGTGCGTATCCCCATGCGGGAAGAGGCCAGAAGTCTGAACCTCAGCAACAGTGTGGCTGTGGCAGTCTTCGAGGCTCTGCGCCAACAAAATTTTCCACACTTGAAGGATCACGGAAAAATGAAGGAGTAAATACACAGCTCCCTTTTCCTACCTTTCACAAACATTTGGAGGACTGCTATGAATTACAACAAGAGATCCGTTGAAGAAATCGATGTCCGTGGCAAGCGTGTGCTGTGCCGCTGCGATTTCAATGTACCCACCAAGGAAGGCAAGATCACCAGCGACAACCGCATTGTTGCCGCACTGCCTACCGTTCAGTACCTGATCAAGAATGGCGCCCGTGTCATTCTTTGTTCCCACATGGGCAAGCCCAAGGGTGAGTGGAAGCCCGAGCTGTCTCTGAAGGTTGTGGCCGACCGCCTGTCCGAGCTTTTGGGTAAGGAGGTCATCATGGCCGCCGACGTAGTGGGCGAGGATGCCAAGACCAAGGCCGCCGCACTGCAGGACGGCGATGTCATGCTCCTTGAGAATGTCCGCTATATGAAGGGCGAGACCAAGAACGACCCCGAGCTGTCCAAGGAACTGGCTTCTATGGCCGATATCGTCGTGAACGATGCCTTCGGCACTGCTCACCGTGCGCACTCCTCTACCGCAGGCGTGGCTGACTATCTCCCTGCTGTTTGCGGCTATCTGGTGGAGAAGGAAGTCTCCATCATGGGCAAGGCTCTGGCAGATCCTACCCGTCCCTTCGTTGCCATTCTGGGCGGCGCAAAGGTTTCCGACAAGCTCAACGTGATCAACAACCTGCTGGAAAAGGTAGACACCCTGATCATCGGCGGCGGCATGGCCTATACCTTCCAGGCTGCCAAGGGCTATGGTGTCGGCAAGTCCCTGCTGGACACGGAGAAGATCGACTACTGCCGTGACATGATGGCTAAAGCAGAAGCAAAGGGCGTTAAGCTCCTTCTGCCCATCGACGTCACTATTTGCGAGAGCTTCCCCTCTCCCATTGATGCGGAGATCGAAGTGAGCTACTGCCCCAACAATGCCATTCCCGAGGATATGGAAGGTCTGGACATCGGCCCCGAGACCCGCAAGCTTTTCGCAGAGGCTGTGAAGGAAGCAAAGACCGTTGTTTGGAACGGACCTATGGGCGTATTTGAGAACCCCACCCTGGCAAAGGGTACCATCGCTGTGGCACAGGCTCTGGCAGATGCCGATGCTGTGACCATCGTTGGCGGCGGTGACAGCGCAGCAGCCTGCGAGC
Organism: Oscillospiraceae bacterium; assembly: GCA_017391305.1. Taxonomy (GTDB): domain Bacteria; phylum Bacillota; class Clostridia; order Oscillospirales; family Oscillospiraceae; genus JAZOXB01. Next base: position 4,833 of record JAFOZC010000212.1, read on the forward strand.
AGCTGGGCTTTGCCGACGAGATCACCCATATTTCCACCGGCGGCGGCGCCAGCTTGGAGTTCCTGGAAGGTCTGGAACTGCCCGGTATCGCCTGCCTGCAGGATAAGTAATCAGAAAATAACAACACCTTAAGGAGAGTATATTTATCATGAACAGAAAGTATCGCAAGACCCTTATTGCCGGCAACTGGAAAATGAACAAGACCCCTTCTGAGACCAAGGCCTTCATGACCGAGCTCAAGGCTATTCTTCCCAAGGGTCGCTGGTGCGACATCGCCCTGTGCGTCCCCTCCGTTTGCATCCCTGCCGCTGTCCGTGCCATGCGTGAGACCCGTGTAGGCATCGGTGCAGAGAACTGCAATGCCAATGCTTCCGGTGCATACACCGGCGAGATCTCTACCGCTATGCTGGTAGACGCAGGCTGTAAGTACGTCATCATCGGTCATTCCGAGCGCCGTGAAATGGGCGAGACCGATGCAGAGGTCAATGCCAAGACTCTGGCAGCTCTGGAGGCAGGTCTGGTTCCCATCGTCTGCTGCGGCGAGACCCTGGAGCAGAGAGAGAAGGGCATCACCGAAGAGTGGATCGCCATGCAGATCAAGCTGGCTCTTGCAGGTGTCAGCGAGGAGAAGATCCGCAAGGTCGTCATCGCCTATGAGCCCATCTGGGCCATCGGCACCGGCAAGACTGCTACTCCCGAGCAGGCAGAAGAGGTTTGCCAGCATATCCGTACCATCGTTCGTAAGCTCTTCGGCTCCAAGAATGCCCGTGCTACCACCATCCTCTACGGTGGCTCTATGAATGACAAGAACGCCTATGAGCTTCTGGCTCAGCCCGATATCGACGGCGGCCTCATCGGCGGCGCAAGCCTGGTTCCCGAGAAGTTCGTCAAGATCATCGAGGATGCCAACCAGCCCATTATCTAATTCCCACAGGATCTCAGAAACTGCCGCAGTTTATATGCTGTGGCAGTTTTTTGCTCCCCAAATCCCAAAAAAATGCTTGATTTTCCTGTGAAAATTTGTTATGCTAATACTGGTCTTCCGTACGTTGGAGACACTATTTCCGATTCACGCAAATCCCGTGATCGCCGGACAGAGCGATCAACAGGAATTTGCAGGCTGTAGTTTTGGATAGATATAAAAAGGATAACAAATTTTACGGAGGTATCAGCAATGAAGTACGCAGGAACCAAGACCGAACGCAATCTGTGGGAGGCTTTCGCAGGTGAGAGCCAGGCTCGCAACAAGTACACCTATTTCGCAAGCGTTGCTAAGAAGCAGGGCTTTGAGCAGATCTCCGCTCTCTTCCTCAAGACCGCCGACAATGAGAAGGAGCATGCCAAGCTGTGGCTGAAGGCTCTGGAAGGCATTGGCGACACCAAGGCCAATCTGGCCGCCGCCGCCGAGGGCGAGAACTACGAGTGGACCGACATGTACGATCGTTTCGCACAGGATGCAGAGGAAGAGGGCTTCCCCGAGCTGGCAGCACAGTTCCGTGCCGTCGGTCAGGTAGAGAAGGCTCACGAGGAGCGTTATCGCGCCCTGCTCAACAATGTGGAAATGCAGGCTGTCTTTGAGAAGGCTGAGGAAGCCATGTGGGAATGCCGCAACTGCGGTCACCTTGTCATGGGCAAGAAGGCTCCCGAGCTCTGCCCCGTCTGCGCCCATCCCCAGGCCTACTTCGAGCTCCACGCAAGCAACTATTGATCCAAAGGCAAACACAGAGGCACACCCCAAACAACGGGGTGTGCCTTTTTCCATGATATCCTCGGGTGGATGCATCACCGATCTCCATGAGATCAGAAACCGATAAACCAATTCCGATTTATCCAACTGTTTATAAACGCCAAGCTTGTGGATTTACGCAACATCCCGTAGGGGCGATGCCATGTCATCGCCCGTGGCAGTATCGTCGCTTGTAGCAATTTCTTCTTTTGCAAAGATCATCGTACCACGCCGTAGGGGCGAACTGTGTTCGCCCGAAAGTGTTCCAATTTTAAATATTTTTCGGATAAATAGCAACATTTTCATTGTCGATAGTTAGCGGGCGAACACAGTTCGCCCCTACGATCATAACCATCATTGTTACGCTCAATGAGACCCGGTGCTTGTTGGAAGTGACTCGGGCGATGACATGGCATCGCCCCTACAGGATCTCATCGACAAATCGGAATTTGCAAGCAGAGATCTTGCCCCGACTGTGGGCATGAAACAGCGGGAAAGGGATCGCCCGGTTTTCATAACACATATGTAGGACAGACGGACACCGTCTGTCCTGTGCCTTAAGGCTTTCGCATCCGCCATCGCCCTATGGGATGCCCTTGACACAGTATGGAGCATTTCTTTTTCAAATAGGCCGTTTGAAATTCACATTTCGTACGCAATGCTTTTTGAAGTGCATCATCCTGTGTCCAAGCATAGTATGTGCCTGAGTGCAAGCTATTATACAGGAAAAAATGGAATGATGAGCTATGCGTTTAGAGTGATAAATATGAGAAAGGCTCTTTCCTTTGTTTTTGCATATTTGTGAAAGAAACCGCACATCCTATGGCAGAAAAGGAGAGATGTCTATGCAAATGAGCAAAGGGGAATATCGCAGACATATTGATTCCATAGCCCCAAAGTCCAAGCTGTGGCGGAACTGCTTCCGTGCCTTTCTGATCGGCGGTGGGATCTGCACGCTCGGTCAGGTCTTGGGCAATTTATATGGGAAGCTTCCGTCCCTGGATCAAGACGGTGCCTCCCTTGCGGTCAGCCTGACACTGGTGTTTCTGTCCGCCCTTGCCACAGGCTTGTCTGTCTACGACGATCTTGCCAAATTCGCCGGAGCCGGAACCTTAGTTCCCATCACCGGCTTTGCCAATGCCATCGTCTCCCC